>NZ_JAJNHJ010000003.1:0-126095 GCF_022386965.1 Mammaliicoccus sp. B-M6 | reverse complement strand
AATGATAGAGTACATAGATCCTTTTACTGGGGAAGAAACTCGAAAGAAGAAAAAATAAAACAACCCTTTTAAGGGTTGCTGGGAAAGTAGTTCATTTGGCTGATCTTCTCAGTGCCCTTTTAGGGCTGGTCAGTAATAGAGGCTTATAGCCGCAGAACAAACCACCCGTTAAACGGGTGGTTTTGATTTATCCTATAAAGCTTTGTATAGCATCTATTAAACTGTAGACACCTAAAAATGATACGACGAGTACGACAAATAGTCCGATGATGTTAAGGACGATGCCATTTGCAAATTTACCCATCATATTCTTCTTATTTAATATTACAAAGATTAATATTGCGATGAGCGGTAAAATGATGCCATTTAATGCTTGTGCAATGAGTAAGACTTCTAATGGTTCGAATCCGAGTGAAGAAGTGATGATACCTATGAAAATGACGATTGCGAACACGAGTCTATATTTTTTACTTTTTACGCCACCTTTCCAACGGAGACAACTACTGATTGTTGCTGCGGCACCCATTGGAGAGGCAATTGCTGAAGATAGACCAGCTGAGAATAAGCCAACACTCATGAAAATAGGTGCTAAGTCTCCTAAAATTGGTTTAAGTGGTTCGGATAATTCTACTAAGCTTGTGACTTCTTTCCCGTGGATGAGTGTACCTGCTGTAATTAGTATGGCAGCAGATATCAGTCCACCTAATCCTATTGCAACAATTGTATCGATTCTTACAATTCTTAAATCTTTTATACCATTAAATCGTTCATGTATAGAACTGGCATGGATAAAGAAATTATAAGGTACTACTGTTGTACCAATTAGTGCGATGATTGTTAATAATGAGCCGTTAGGTATGCTTGGTATGAAGGCACCTTTTAAGACAGCACCGAAATCTGGTTGAATGACGATGACTGTCGTTATAAAAATGACACCCATAATGAGCACGAGTACGGTCATAACTTTTTCTATTAAATCATAACTACCGCTTAACCCGATTAACAAAATAACTATACCAATGACAGGTGCAATATAATTTTCAGGAATGCCTAGTAAATAGGCAGCACCTAACGATGTCCCTAATAAATCCCCCGATATGTATGCTGCACAACCAACTGCGACAGCAATCATACTGAACCAAACTGTGATGAGTTTAAGTAATTGGTGATTAAAAATATCCCGTATAGCTTCTCCTAAACCTTCATTTGTAACAAGCGCCAATCGAGCAACCATTTCTTGAAGTGCAATCGTTGCGATGATTGAGAAGACTACTGCCCAGAGTAAGCTGTATCCAAATCCTGCACCACCTTGAGTCATGGTTGTAACGGTACCAGGACCAACAAATGATGCAGTAATAATCATTCCGGGACCAAAAATACTAAACTTACTTCTTTCTCTCTTTTCAGTCATATCTTGTCATCCCTTCGTTTGTAAGGCATTAAACTTTGTTTAAATACTTAATATGGCCGGCTAATACATAAAGTACAGCAGTTGATACAAAGTGAGCAGAGTTCTGATTCGCATCTTGCATTGGATAAACTTCAACAAAGTCCATACCAATAAGACCTAACTTTCCAAATTCGTATATCATTGTTAAAAGTTCATAACTTGTTAAACCATTACCATCAACAGGTCCACCTGGATTAAAAGCGAAATCAAGTACATCACTACAGATCGTTAAGTAAACGACATCTACATCTTTACTTGCTTGTGCATAAATATCACGCGCAAACTGACGTAAATCAGATGTTTCTTTAATTTCATTGATTGTGATAGTAACCGCACCATTTTCTTTAGCGAATTGTCCCGTTTCAGGCTGGTTACGAGGTCCATGAATACCAGTATGAATTAAGCTTTCGTTTCGAATGCCTTCTGTTTCATATAACCTCATGAAAGGTGTATTACGCGCAAATTGTTCATTTTCATAGTGAGGCATATTATCATAGTGCGCATCTAAATGAATAATGCCTACTTTTTTCCCGGTGTTCGTTAATCCTTTTAAAATTGGATAGGTGATACCGTGGTCGCCACCTAAGCCAACTAAAAATTTATTAGATTTCCATAAATCTTCAGCAAATGCTTCAATGTTCTGAACCGTTTGATCAACATCATGCGGTACAGTTGAAACATCACCTACATCGCCGATGGATAAATGCTTATGTACATCTATATGATCTAATTCAGGTAAATATCCGCTATATCTAGCAGAAGATAATCTAATTTGTTTCGGTCCTAATTCACACCCTGTATAATCTCCCCAAGTGCAAGGTCCTTCGAAAGGGACGCCATATACGAGAACGTCTGTGGAATAATCTTTTTCTTTTGTTAAGTTTTTACCACCTAAAAAGCAAGGTGTATTGCCATAAATTCGTTCTGTCATTGTAAAAGTTCTCCTTTCAATTATTTATTCACATTATATAAAAGTAATCATTCGTTTTCAAACTTTTCTGAATATTATTTTTGAAAAAGGGAATATTAATTTTAATATATTAATTAAATTTTACTTAAAATGATTGGAGGGATTTATAATCATGATATATAAATGTGTATGGATGATTACTGCTATATTGCTCTTAACAGGATGTAGTATCACAATAGGAGATCCTCAAAATCACAATCAAAAATCTTCGAAATCCAATAATAAACAACATAAAAATAAAAAAGAAACGCCAAAAATTAATGTTTTATCACAGGATTTTTCTGATCATTATATGAATGAAAACCATGTTACGGGATATAAAGGATTAATGAAGACAATGGACAAGACAGAAATAGAATCTAAATATGGAGATGAAGAAGAAGTACGTAATTTTTTAGGAAGAGAAGGGCATGTTTATGGGAACTTTATGGTTATGTATTATTTGAGTGAAGGTTATCCAGTTAAACAATTCAGTATCGTTCCTAGTAATCACGTTACGTACAAAGACTTTGTAGATTTTCATGGTGAACCAACACAAGATTTAAGAACGAGACAAGGACATTCATTTGTTGTTTATAACAAGACGAATCATAACGGCTACCAAGTTGTTGTATATACAAAAGGAAATAATGACGATGATAATATTCAATATATCATGCAATTTCCAGATGACTTTAAGTTTGAAAATTCAAGGGATAATCAACAAACAACCATTACGAGAGATAACGTATTTGATGCAGTAGAAGCGTTTGAAGGTATAGATAAAGATGGAACAGATCATATCATTTGGAAAGAACCTAAGAAGAAAGGTGACGTGTTTGGATTTTCATATTCAAGTAAAGATGGCAAACTACTAGGGTCATACAATGTTAGTGAAGATGGTTATGTTGAATCATTTAATGAAAATGGCAAAAAAATTAGAGCTGGTTATATTAATTTAAATCAGTAAAATTACATTCGTAGCGTTGACAATTTTAATGGAACCGATTACAATCAGAACATGTTAATATATTTTTTTGAATCTTTTTGGTACCGGTACCAAAAAGAACGGGATAAATAAGGAGTGAAATGAATGAATTATAAAAAGGAAGCTCAGAATATTACTGAAGCAATAGGTGGGAAAGATAACATTGAAGCTATTGCGCATTGTGCCACACGTTTAAGACTTGTATTAAAAGACGAGTCTCAAGTAAATGAAGACCAATTAAATGATATGGATGTTGTTAAGGGGACTTTCTCAACCGGTGGTCAATACCAAATTATTATAGGTTCTGGAACGGTAAACAAAGTCTTTGCGGAAATGGAATCTTTAACTGGATTAGAGGCATCTACAACATCAGAAGTAAAAGAAAAATCGACTAAGAAATTAAACCCGATTCAGCAATTTGTAAAAATGTTATCAGATATATTTGTTCCGATTATTCCTGCAATTGTAGCAGGTGGTTTATTAATGGGGATTAATAATATTTTGACAGCTAAAGATTTATTTTATGATAAAGCGTCATTTATTGATGTACATAGTCAATTTGCAAGTTTAGCTAATATGATTAATGTTTTCGCTAATGCACCATTCGTATTTCTACCAGTTCTAATAGGTTTTAGTGCAGCGAAGCGGTTTGGAGGAAACGCATTTCTTGGAGCTGCACTTGGTATGATACTTGTGCATCCTAGTTTAATGAATGGTTATGATTATCCTAAAGCTTTAGTAAAAGGCGACGAAATCCCAACGTGGGAAATTTTTGGACTTTCTATCAAAATGGTTGGTTATCAAGGACAAGTGTTACCTATATTAGTCGCATCTTACATACTTGCTAAATTAGAAATTGGATTTAGAAAAGTCATTCCTTCTACTTTAGATAATTTATTAACACCATTACTGTCATTATTCTTTACAGCATTTGTTACATTTTTAGTCGTTGGACCAGTTACACGAACTGCAGGAACTTTCTTATCTGACGGTTTAACTTGGTTATATGAAACAGGTGGTGCAATCGGTGGTTTATTATTTGGATTATTATATGCACCAATTGTTATTACTGGCATGCATCATAGCTTTATCGCTATTGAAACAACATTGATTGCAGACAAAGCAAATACAGGCGGATCATTTATATTCCCAATTGCAGCAATGTCTAACGTTGCACAAGGGGCAGCAACACTTGCAGCATTCTTTATTGTGAAGAATCATAAAATGAAAGGTACTGCTTCAGCAGCAGGTATTTCTGCATTGTTAGGTATTACAGAGCCAGCTATGTTTGGTATAAACTTAAAATTACGTTATCCATTTATCGGTGCGATTATAGGATCAGGTGTTGGTTCTTGTTATGTAGCTGCAACAAAAGTAAAAGCTATTGCACTCGGTACAGCGGGATTACCAGGATTTATTTCTATAGCTCCAGGTAGTTGGTTTAACTATATTATCGGTATGGCGATAGCAATTGTTGTCGCATTCGTTGTTACAATTGTATTATCTAGAAGAAAAGCATATAGAGATGTGCAATCATAATATTTGTTATGACCTCTCATTATTTCGTACAATAGAAGTAGTTATTAAATGGAGGTATTGAACATGAAATTAAATGAAATTGATGAAAACGAATTATATCCTACAGAAAAAGTTGGTCCAAGTGTATTAGGAACAATTATTTATAAAGTAGGCGAACAAAGCCAATTTAAAGGGGCATATATTACAACAAACGAACGTGTCATTATGAGCGTTGATATGAACGGTGAACCTTATAAAAGAGTATTTAGTTATCAAGATATCAAAGCCGTTACAATAGAAGATAAAGGTGTATTATTTATTGAATTCCCTCAAGGAAAAGTTGCAATGATAGATATTGAAGAAGGCGACAAAGAAGCATTCAAAGATTACGTTAACAATCTTGTTCAACAATAAATAACATCGTTAAAAACCTTTCAATGAAGACCATAACAGGTCTAAATTGAAAGGTTTTTTTAAATACAAATGATGAAATTGATTAACTGTTATTCAATCCAATAATATTGACTTCGTTAAAAATTTTATCAAGCTTTTCATAGTCTAAATCATTATTTGTGGACTTTGACCAATGTATAATACCAGCTAAATTAGAAGCGTAAATAAAAGGTAGTAAAGATTGAGGTAAATGCTCTGGTGTTGAAACCATATCGATATTATTTTTAAAATCTTTGCTGAATACCTCAATAAAGTACTTAGCAATTTCATCCATAAATGCAGTATCACTATTATCTTTTGGTTTTTCAAATACGTCACTTAACTCACTGATAAATGCCTTTTCCATCGATTGAAAAGGATGATGTAGACGGTCGTATAAATCTAATTCAAAGAAATCTTTCGTATATTCGCTTAATGCATATTGTAAGAGATCAAACTTATCCATAAAATGCTTGTAAAATGTTGTTCTATGTATAAGAGATGCATGACAAATTTCATTTACAGTAATCTCTGAGAAATTTTTCTCTTTAAGAATCGAGATTAAAGTTTCTGTGAGTGCTTTTTTAGTTTTAATCACACGTAAATCCGTTTGTTTAGTCAAAATTAATTCCACTCCTTTAATATACAGTGTATGCATAAAATTTATGAAATGCAAATAGGGAGGTTGTGAGGTATTGTTGATATGAGTTTTGTAGGCGAGCATGTTGTTATTAGCAGTTTTGGTGAGAAGTGCAAATAACGAGTGTGTTAGTAACACTTCGGCCGAGTTTTGTAATTAAGACTGTCCATAGTAACAAATCTCAGTAGTTTTGTAACTAACAACTCCGTTATGAACAAGTTTGTGCAGAAGTGTTCACAAGACCAACATATATAATAGAAGAGACTAGGTCAGTATGACCTAGTCTCTGCTTTATTATTTAGTTAACATATCTTTGAAGTATTTAGATTGTTTTTCGATTGAAATTGGATCTGAATACATAAATTCATTTCTTGGATAGTAGTACACTTGATCTTCTTTAACTGCTGGTGTGTTTTTCCAAATGCTACCTTTAGTTAATGAAGAACTTGGTGCTTTTCCATTTTCAGTAGGGATTAATAAATAATCACCAGTGTATTTATTAAAGTTTTCGAATGAAGTTGTTAACCAACCTTCTTTAGGAATGTCTTTTTGTGCTGCTTCTGGATGTTTGAATCCAAATCCTTGATAAATGACTTCTGAACCTCTACCAAAGTTCTTACCGATTAATGTAAGTTCTTTAGGTCCAACTTCCATGATAGAAACTGTGCTGTCTTTACCAATTTTGTCTTGAACTTCTTTCCCGTCTTTAGCCATGATATCTTCTAATTCTTTAACTTGTTCTTTAGCTTGATCTTCTTTACCTAATAATTTCCCGATTTCAATGTGTACTTCTTTAAAAGTACGTTTACTGTGGTCGAATGGTACAGTAGGTGCTATTTTTTCATATTTTTTAATTTGTGGATTAGCATTATAAGTAATGATTAAATCTGGTTTAAGTTTTGTAACAGCTTCAACATCTTCAGAACCAACACGTTTCCCGTCTTTATCGTCAACATACTTTGATTTAGGGAAATCAGCATCTGTTCCAACTGGATCAACACCAAGTTTTTGGAAGTTACCTTGGTTAGTTGTTAATACCACAACACGTTTCGGATTGTTAGGAATTTCAACTGTTTTTCCTTCATCTGTTTTATATTTGTGAGTTTTACTTTTAGATGAGTCATCATCTTTGTTGCCACAAGCTGCTAATACAAGTAACAATGTAGCGAGGAATACAAGTAATTTTTTTGTCATTTTTTCTCTCTCCTAATTGATAATTACTTTCAATTATATCATGTTAATTTGTTAAATAGTATCCATTTTTTTATTTTAAATTTGTTTATAAATTGTTAATAATGGATAATAAACTGTAACGATGGAGGTGATGTCTCGTGCATGAAATTAGAATAGAATGTCCCAAAATATTCGACTATGAAAAATGCTTAGATTATTTAAAAAGAGATGAGAATGAAGTGTTATTTGAAGTTGAAGATCATAAAATTTATCGTGCGATAAATTTAGATGGCGAGCGACTGTTGATGTGTATTTATTATCATCGCCATTACTTAATTGTTGAGATTTTAAATGATGTTTCTGTAAATCCTACACTTACTGAAAAAATAATTGCATATATAGAAGAATGGTTCGATTTCTCAGCAGATTTATCATCGTTTTACCAATATGGTAGAAAAAATGAAATATTAAAACCATTAATCCAGGAATTATATGGTTTAAGATTGATTAGAATTCCTAATTTATTTGAAGCTATTTCCTGGGGCATAATTGGACAGCAAATTAATTTAACATTTGCATACCAACTTAAAAAGAGACTTGTTCAAACTTATGGAGAGAAAATTACGTATAATCATAAAGCTTATTACATCCATCCTACAACTGAAGTGATTGCAAATGTTTCTGTACAAGAGTTGATGGATTTGAAATTTTCAAGAAGAAAAGCAGAATATTTAATAGATATTGCGAAAAGAATGCATTCTCAAATGTTATCTAAAGACATGTTGTTGGATATTGAAGATACAAATGATATTGAGCGTACACTTATTAAAATTAGAGGGATTGGTCCATGGACAGCACATTATGTTATGATGCGTGCGTTAGGTGTTCAGGATGCTTTTCCAATCGGGGATGTTGGGCTACAAAACGCATTGAAAGACATCTTGAATTTAGATAAGAAACCATCTAAAGAACAAATGTTAAGTTTGAATGAAGGTTGGCATGAGTGGAGTTCTTATGCAACGTTTTATATATGGCGAGCACCACATATTCAAAATTAAAGAGTTGGATTGAAATCTCTACGATAAATAGGGTATTTCATCCAACTCTTAATTTTTAGTCTAAAGTTTGTTCTTCACCATTAAAGATAAGTTTTGGTTCAATTGTTGCTTTTAAAGAATGTGCAACCGTACAATATTTTTCAACACTCAGTTTTATGGAACGCTTTAATTTTTTTAAATCCACTTCACCTTCAACATCAAAGATTAATGTGACATGTTTCACTGCACGAGATGTTGTATCTTCTCTTTCATCATCTACAGTAATTTCTAATTTGGTAACTTGTGCTAAACGTTCTTTCATTAAATTAGTAACATCAATTCCAGTACATCCAGCTAAACCGCTTAGCAAAAGTTCAACAGGAGATGGACCGTTGTCATCTCCACCTGATTCTGTTGGTGCATCAGAGATGATGTCATGGCCAAATTTGGATTGTGCTTTAAAAGTTTTCTTACCTTGCCAAGTAGACTTAATCATTAAGCTCTCCTCCTCTTTTTTTAAATTGTATCAACTTCAAATAATATAGACTAGTAAATCGTCTTTCCCATAATCATTCATTAAAATAAAAAAATTTGTTTTATGTCTTTTTGTTCATATTCAGTTCATATTGCCTCGTTATGATATGTATATACATTAAAGAGAGAGGAACGGATAGACATGAAACTAGCACACAAAGAGCTTACTTATTACAAATTTAAATATCTACTCGTAACATTAATTTTATTCTTATTAGCATTTTTAGTGTTATTTATATCAGCTTTAGCACAAGGGTTAGCTAAAGAGAACGTATCGGGAATTGAACAATGGAATAAAAGTACTTACGTAATTGCCAGTGATGCTGACAATAACTTGAGTCAGTCTAATATTACGACGAAAACTGATGACGCTGTTAATACAATTGCTAAAGGCGACACAATCAAAACAGCAATGCAAAAAATTGATACTAAAAGTGGGAAAACAGATTTAATGTTTACACAAATGACAAATAACATTAAACCGAAACCAACAGAAGGACATTTACCTCAAAATAAAAACGAAGTGTTATTGAATGAAAAATTAAAAGCAGAAGGTTTTAAAGTAGGGGACGAAATTAAATTATCAGAAGGCGATCAATCATATAGAATCTCAGGATTCGCAGATAATATCATGTTCTCACATACATCTATGGCATATGTAAATGAAAATGGCATGGATGCGTTGAAAGGTCATCATATTTCAGTCATTGCATATGACAACTTGAATGATCATCAAAAAAATGAAATCAACGACGTAGACAATGTTAAAGTCATTTCACAAGATGACATGTTAAATGCCATTCCAAGTTATAACGCAGAACAACAACCATTGAACTTGATGATTGTATTCTTATTCGTTATTTCAGCGATTGTTATTACGGCATTCTTCTATGTTATGACAATTCAAAAAACAAGCCAATTTGGTATTTTAAAAGCAATCGGTACAAAAAACATATCACTTATCGCATCATTAATGCTGCAAATTCTGATGATTACATTAGCGGGCGTGGTCTTATCCATTGCCGTTATATTTATCATCAACAGTGTGATGCCAGTTTCAATGCCATTCTATATTGACGTAAACTTAATGATGTTAATGGTAGCCGTATTCATCGTTGTTTCATTAATCGGCGCCGTATTATCACTGATTAAAGTGACAAAAATCGAACCACTTGAAGCTATAGGAGGCGAATAATAATGGGATTAGTTGTTGAACATGTTACAAAATCATTCGGAGAAAATGAAGCAAAAACACAAGTATTAAATGACATTACATTTACAGCAGAAAAAGGACAGCTTGTTATTTTGAATGGCGCTTCTGGTTCAGGGAAATCTACATTACTTTCTATTATTGGTGGATTACTTGGCAAAAGCTCAGGAGAAATAACTTTAGACGATTTAGATTATGTAGACTTATCAGATAAAAAATTAACAGATATGAGATTGAATCAAATAGGATTTATCTTTCAATCATCACACTTAATACCATATTTAAATGTTACAGATCAACTTGTTTATGTTGGTGAAATGGCTGGTATGCGTAAAAAAGATGCTAAAGAAAGAGCAGAAAAATTATTAAAACAAATTGGTTTATCTCATCGACTTAAATCATATCCAAATGAATTGTCAGGCGGGGAGAAACAACGTGTTGCAATTATGAGAGCTTGGATGAATCATCCAAAAATGATTTTGGCAGATGAGCCTACTGCAAGTTTAGATTCAAAACGTGCAATAGAAGTAGCAAAAATGATTAAAAATAGTGTGAAAGAAAATAATTCAATTGGTATTATGATTACACATGATGAAAGAATATTTGAATTTGCAGATAAAGTGATTAAATTAAGTGACGGAAGAATTGAGGAACAAGTATCATAATTAAATTAAGCGGCTGGAGATTGTTAATCATCTCACAGTCGCTTTTTGTATGATTATTTTTTAATAAATCCTTTTAAATTTAATTTTTCTAGAATATCTGGTCTTGTTTTTTTGCTCATCATATTCTTAATTTGTTCTGACCAAGATTCTGAGCGCTTGCCTTGGGTACGTTTTTCATAATATTCTTGTATGTCTTTGTCATATTGTTTAATTTGATTGAGTTGTTGTTCTTTGTCGGCATTATATTGATTTTCATGGAAGACATGTTCAAATGGTAAACGTTGCTTAGGTGAACCTTGATCGTCATCACTTGGTACACCGACAGCCATACCGAATAGTGGGAAGACATGCTCAGGTAAGTTTAATATCTCACTTACTCGACCAACATCGTTACGTAATGATCCTAAATAAACAATGCCTAGCCCCATATCTTCAGCAGTTAAAGCTACATTCTGTGCAGCAAGTGCAACATCTATCGTACCAACTAGCAAGCCTTCAGCTGACTCAAAACTAGGTTGCATATTACCTTGTGTTTCTTGGTTAATTAAACTATGACGGTAATAATCTATCACATACACAAATAAATAACCGTTATCGACAACATGTTGTTGCCCTGATACTTCTTTTAATGCTTGTTTAATTTCTGGGTCTGTAATACCAATAATAGAATAAGCTTGAACGTAACTTGAAGTTGAAGCCATTTGTCCTACTTTTACTAATTTTTCTACAGTTTCTTTAGAAAGAGGTTCATCTTTAAACTGTCTAACAGATCGGTGCTGTTGAGTTAAGTCAAATACACTTTGATTCATTGTGTTCAGTGCTCCTTTATAATACTTATGATATATAAATGTTATCAAAAATATTAAAAATATTCATATAAGGTGCTTTAAATAAAAAATAAGCATTTAGGATGTTATATGATATCCTAAACGCTTATTAAGTGAAACTTATTTGATTTTATTTAACGCTTGTTCTAAATCCTTAATAATGTCTTCACTAGATTCTGTACCAACTGATAAGCGTACTAAGTCTTTTGTAACACCTGATGCTAGTTGTTCTTCGTATGTTAATTGTTGGTGTGTTGTACTTGCTGGATGTATGATAAGTGATTTAGAGTCACCAACGTTTGCTAATAATGAAAATAAATTCAGTGCTTCAACAAATTCGGGAATAGCTTCTGAATTACCTTTAACACCAAATGTTAAGATAGCACCTTGGCCATTAGGTAAATATTTAGTTGCGAGTTCGTGATATTGATTAGATTTAAGACCAGGATAATTAACCCAGCTTACTTTTTCATGATTTTCTAGAAACTCTGCAACTTTTTGAGCATTTTCAGAATGACGTTCTGTTCTTAAATGTAAAGTTTCAAGTCCGATTAGGAATTGTTGTGCATTAAATGGAGAAAGTGCTGGTCCAATGTCTCGCAATAATTGTACACGTGCTTTCGTAATGTATGCAGCTGCACCAACATCATTGACATAAGATACACCATGATAACTTGGATCAGGTTCAACTAATCCAGGGAATTTGCCATTATCCCAGTTGAATTTACCACTATCTACAATCACACCACCAATTGATGTACCATGACCACCAATAAATTTAGTCGCAGAATGGACAACGATGTCAGCACCAAATTTAATTGGTTGTAGTAGGTGAGGTGTAGCAAATGTATTATCGACGATTAATGGAATACCATTATCGTGTGCAACTTTAGCAACAGCTTCAATATCTAATACATCGATACGTGGGTTACCAATTGTTTCAGCGAAAATAAGTTTCGTATTTTCATTGATTGCTGCTTCAAAATTTGCTGGATCATCTGGGTCTACAAAGTGCACTTTAATGCCGAATTTCTTTAAAGTTACAGCAAATAAATTATATGTACCACCATATAGGTTAGTAGATGCGACTACTTCAGAGCCACTTTCTGCAATATTTAATATACTCAATGTAATGGCTGCTTGACCGCTACCAACACTTAATGCTGCTATTCCGCCTTCTAATAAAGCGATACGTTTCTCGAATACATCATTTGTTGGGTTCATGATTCGAGAATATATGTTACCTTCTTCAGCTAAAGCGAATAAGTTCTTCGCATGTTCAGTAGATTTAAACGTATATGAAGTTGTTTGATGAATAGGTACAGCTGTAGAACCTGTTACAGGATCAGGTACTTGACCACCGTGAATTGCTAATGTCTCTTTATTCCAATTTTCTTGTGTCATTAATAAATACCTCCTTAAGTTATATATATGTCATTATAGTCAGACAATTTTAAAAATTCAATTAAATCCGAGTTAAAAGATAAGAAAATTTCATAAAGCCTTTAAAAAAGCATTTTTTTATTTAAAGCCGACTTTACTTATAAGAATAGTTATGATAAATTCAAAATATTATTACGCTCGGGAGTGGATGACTTGCTTAAAGTTGAAGGATTGTATCATAAATTTGGTACACAAGAAATTTTGAAAAATATAAATTTTGAACAAGAAAAAGGAACCGTCACAACAATTATTGGACCAAGTGGATCGGGGAAGACGACGCTACTAAGAAGTTTAAATATGCTTGAAACACCATATAAAGGATTAATCGAACTCGGGAATTGTAAGTTCGATGTAGAAAATTATCAAAAGCAGGATGTTACGCGCTTAAGAAGTCAATCTGCAATGGTCTTTCAACACTATAATTTGTTTAAAAACCGTACAATTTTAGAAAACATTACAGAAGGTTTGATATACGGACAAGGAATGAAGAAGAAAGATGCTAAAGAGAAAGCTATGAAATATCTTAAGAAAGTATCTTTAGATGATAAAGCAGATGTTTATCCTGTTCAATTATCAGGTGGACAACAGCAACGAGTTGGTATCGTGAGAGCACTCAGTATCGAACCTGAAGTATTGTTATTAGATGAACCAACTTCAGCACTTGATCCGGAATCTGTACAAGGTGTGTTAAATATTATTCAAGAAATCGCAAGCGAAGGTAGAACGATGGTTATTGTAACGCATGAAATTCAATTTGCGAAAGAAGTATCTGATCAAGTTGTGTTTATGGATAAAGGTGAAATTATTGAAAGCGGAACACCAGAAGCCGTTATAGATAATCCAGCGTCTGAACGTACGAGAAGATTCTTAAGTCGTTTAACACCAGTCGGATTGTAGGAGGTAAAGAATGAAGTATATTAAATTATTGATTTTGATGATGCTCATCATTTCTTTATCTGGTTGCGGCACAATCACGAAAGAAAATAACGGTAAAAAAGTAGTTAAAGTAGCTTTATCTGCAGAAGTTAATCCGCCTTATTTATATACAGATAGTGATAATAAACCAGTCGGATACGATATGGATTATATGAAAGAACTTGAAAAGAAACTACCACAGTATGATTTCCAATATGAATTTGGAGAAGAAGAATCTAACGTTGTTGGTATTGGTGTTGGTAAATTTGATATGGGTATTAATTGGTTCTTCAAAACGCCTGAAAGAGAGCAGAAATTCTTATATCAAAAAGAACCCTATGTTTATTCTTTAACAACGCTTATTGTACATAACGATACAAATGATATTGAAACTTTAGATGACTTACAACATAAAAGACTGACGCCTATGTCACCAAGTGGCGGATTATATTCAATCTTAACAGGTTACAACAAGACACATAATAATCAAATCGACATTGATGAAATTCATAAAGTTTCAAATGGTGAGAATTTCAAAATGATTGAATCTAAAAGAAGAGATGCCATGTTCTTAAACTTAACAACTTACCAAGCAATTCAAAAAGAACTCAATGCTGATGTAAAAGTTGGTGGCGTTGTTTCAAAAGAATCTGTTCATATTTTATATAATAAGAAAAATACGCAATTACAAAAAGATATAGACAAAGCTACTAAAGAGTTAAAAGAAGGCGGTACGCTAGAGGAATTATCTAAAAAATGGTTTGGATTTAATATATTTGATGATAAAGAGTCATTAAATGATATTAAAGACCGCTTATAAGGAGGAGACATATGGGAACAACTACTTGGCCAGATTTGTTTGTGCAAATACTGGATAAACTACCAATTACATTGTTAATAACCGTTCTTTCTCTTTTATTTGCGATGATATTGGGGCTAGTATTAGCAGTTATTAGAATCAAAAAAGTACCTGCACTATCCCAAATCGTAAAATTATATGTATCCTTTGTTAGAAGTACGCCACTTATATTACAACTATTTTTAGTATATTTTGCGTTACCGATCATATTGCAGTGGGTGTACATTGATATTAATCATTTTAGTAGACTTTTCTTTGTTATTTTGACATTCACGCTGCATACTGGTTCATATTTATCAGAAGTGATGAGAGCTGGATATAACTCAGTTGATAAAGGACAAATTGAAGCAGGGAAAACAGTCGGTCTTAATGATCGTACAATTTTATTAAGAATTATTATTCCACAAGGTTTTAGAAATAGTTTACCAAACACCGGTAATCAAGTTATAGAACTGATTAAAGACACATCATTAGCGTTTACAATCGGTTTAATCGATATGATGGGACAAGTAAATTTAATTATCGGTAATAACTACGGACTAGGCATGTTTCCAGTATATTTCGCGATTTGTATCATTTACTGGGTTATCTGTATCATAGTCGAATTTATCGTGATGCTTTTAGAAAAGAAATACAATATTCCATATCAAACTGAACAAATGAGGTGAGCAATTTGACGATAGATTTTCCTTTTATGTACGAACATGTTGGAGATATTTTAAAAGGTGTACCAACAACGTTATTAATAGCAGTTGTCAGTATGGTAATTGGTTTAGTGATTGGTACTGCTTTTGCATTAATAAGACAAGCTAAGTATCCAGTTATTAACCAACTTATTGTCATATTTGTTTCGTTCTTCAGATCGACACCACTCATCGTTCAGTTGTTTGCTTTTTATTATGGGACGCCTGTAGTCATAGAGTGGTTAAACAAAATGTGGCATTTGAACATTAATCCTGATGGTATAAATCCTATAGCAATCGTATTATTTGTATTTACATTACATTCAGCTGCGTATTTAACAGAAGTGATGCGTGGTGGTTTACGAAGTGTTGATGATAAACAAATAGAAGCGGCACTCACAGTTGGACTTAGAAAGCGACATATACTTATGAGAATTGTGATACCTCAAGCTTTAGGTTATGCAATTCCGAACTTAGGTAATCAATTTATTGCTTTAATTAAAGGGACAGCAATCGCGTTTGTCGTACAAGTAACAGAAATACTTGCAATCAGCCAAATTATTGCTAACGATGGTTATCGTTTTGTTGAAGTATATATTATAGCTAGTGCAATATATTGGATTTTGGCTATCTTTTTCGAATGGATTTTTGGCAAGATGGAAAACAGAGTTGGAAAGTATTTATATCAAACTTAAAGCGCAAGGTCATAGATTATCATTTCCTAGGAAATTTTAACTATGACCTTGTTTTTTTTATAACTTTACAGCGTATAAGTGTATACTAATAGATAAATAAATATCGGGGGTGCACCATGATTGAAATCCGACCAGTAGAAATGAAAGACGCAAGTGAATTATTAGATATAGATGTAAGAAATAGAGCACTATTTGAATCATATTCAGCAGCAGACAGAAAAGATTCAGACTACCAACTCTATAATTACAGAAAAATTATAGACAAACATTTACAAGAGATGACAGAAGATAAAGGCTATCACTATGTCATTGTACATAAAGAAGATAATAAAGTAATCGGAACGATAGATTTATTTGCAGTCGTCAGACACAATATTCAGAGCTGTATGATGGGTTATGCATTAGACGCAGAATATAACGGAAAAGGTATTACAACATTGGCAGCAAAAGAAGTCATTCGTATCGCATTTAATGAATTAGGATTCCATAGAGTTGAAGCAGGCGTACAACCAACAAATATAGGTTCAGTTAGAGTATTAGAAAAAGCAGGCATGATACGCGAAGGACTAAACAGATCTAACGTAAGAATCAATGGCGAATGGAAAGACCATTACCTATATGCCATCGTAAATGAAAACTATTAAAGACAGGTGAGTAGCATGGTGGTAGTAGGGTTGGGTGTTTATATATGTTTGTTATTATTGGCTAATTACTTAATTAAAAATGAAAAATTCTATATTATTCATACGATGTTTACAATAATCTTTATCTGTTTTAGCCAAATTCCTTTAATTTATTATGCAAAACTTGATGGGGACTTAAATGGCATTGTATTGGTATTTGGATTGATATTTACAATACTGATGAGTGTATCGATGTTCCTTCAAGTGATTTGTGATTTATTAGCTTATACGAATTTGTTTAAAACAAAAACCATAGATAAAATGTTCAAAATTGTATCTGATCCATTAGAGGTAGCTGGTAATGTAATCAAATCAGTTTGGTTATTACTATTAGGCATACATTTAATTCAAAATAATGACTATGGGATAGGATTATTTGTTCTAATATGGGGCATAACGATTGTCTATTATATTGGCATCCTTATAAATTATGTAACAAGTCACAAGAAAGGTATTAGACCTAATGTGATTTTTATAAATATTGAAACACTATTGATATTTTTAATTTTATATATAGGAACTTTTGTTATATGAGGTGACTTTCTGGACCGATAAAAATAAATACCGGTCCAGAAGTAGGATATGTGGACCGATAAATAAAATTATCGACCCGAAAATGAGATTACCAGGCCGATAAAATAAATTATCGGCCTAGTAATTTCCTTATACCACATAAAATGAAACAAGCGGAACCATAATCAACGATGGTTCCGCTTGTTCTGCTCCATTGTCCTGTTCCGCTTGTCCTTTTACCTTGAATCGGGTTGGTCTATTTTTCTGTGGTGATCTATATATAAACCAAGTGGTGTTAGTATGAATGAAAGTATGATATATGCCCAATTCGATGTATATATTTTAGGTCCTAATTGTAAATAGACGCCTGGTAAATAAAAGGCTAGTATCGTCACTACTAATGTCCCGAATATCAATATATTAGTAATCATGGTTGTCCAATTGGATTCGCTATATATTCGTATTTGAACGACTTTAAATATCATCCATATAAATATGAAAATCATCGTAAATCCTGTTACAAAGGTGATGAGGAATGTGTATAGATATGTGAATTCAACTTGTGTGAAGAATCCTGTGAATCCTCTTATGAATGAAAATACACCTAACAAAATAAGGATATGTAAGCCGATAAATTTAAATATATTCTGGAATGTTCTATTTGGCATATTTCTAATCATCGTGTCGGCATGTTTTTTTGGATCGTGATCAAAAAATTCCATGGCATGCATGCCGTCTTTTTCGGCGCTTAATAAATGATTAAGTATGTTGAGCAACATTTTCTCTGAGTCATATTCATTAATGCTCAAATTTGCACGTACGTATGTTATATAATTTTCGTAAACTTCTCTATCGTGACTATTGAGTCTTAATCGTTTTACGTTGTTTTCTATTATAAGGTCGCGTGTTGATTTTTTCATCAGCGTTTTCCTTTCTGTTATCAATAATTTTATTCTAACAAGTATTTTCTAATAAAACATTACAAATTTGAGGTTTATACTTTTTACAGATGATTCATTTTTCGATATTATTAAATGTAACAGGTGGTGTAGTCTTGGAGATCATGACATTATTTATTATCTTTTTAGTAGGGGTTTTTGCAGGAACGATTAATATCGTATCTGCTGGTGGCTCATTAATTGTTTTGCCATTACTTATATTTTTTGGACTACCAACAACTGTTGCGAACGCATCGAACAGGGTTGCGATTTTAGTTCAAAATTTATTAGCGTTATATGTGTTTTATATAAAAGGCATGAGAAATGTTAAGTTGAGCTTGATGTTAAGTGTGCCTGCTATTATTGGCTCTTTTATTGGCGTTCATTTCGCTATAAATCTCCCGGATGCTGTCTTTAACCGCATGTTAGGTATTATTATGCTTCTCGTTTTAATCGTTATGATTATTCCTACCAGATGGAAAGATACGCAAAATCAATCTGAAAAATTATCTGTCTTTAGAATTGTACTTCTCATTATTGTTTTTCTAGCACTTGGTATTTATGGTGGCATTGTTCAAGCCGCTGTAGGATTTTTATTTATTATAGCTTTAAATTTAATTATGCCAAGACTGACTTATGCGGAAGTTCAGTGTATGAAGACGTTAGTTATAACGATTTACTTATCATTATCTACTTTTGTTTTTATTTTTCAAGGTTATGTTAATTGGCCATTTGCCATAAGCTTAGCACTTGGTTCAGGTCTAGGTGGCTTTATAGGTGGTCGTTTAACAGTTTCTTTACCTGAAAAGAAACTAAAAATCATAATGTTTATTATTATATTTATTTTAGCAATTAAATTATTAATCGAAAATAATTAGGTAGGGTAAAAATGTTTGTCATAAAAAATATAGAAGAAGACGTAACGATATATAGCATTAGTGAAATGGCTGCTTCTTCATTTAAAGATGAAAATCAAAGCTTGAGGCTTGCTACATCATTGGAATATGAAGCAATAAAGCGATCTCTTGAATATGAGAAGAGTGTTTTGAAAGGTGCTTTAATTCAAGATAAATGCATCGGTTTTATATGGGCGAAATATAATGTTCATGATCGAGAAGTTAAGATATACAACCTTCTCGTTGATAAAAGTCAAAGAAATAAAGGCATAGCAACCGCTTTGAAACGAGAAATAGAAAAGTGGGCGAAAGAAATGGGTGCGTATACCATCGTTTCAACAGTACATGCTCACAATAAAACAATGATTCAAATAAATGAATCAATGGACTACGAAGTTGAAAAAGTTATTATGCGTAAAAAGTTATTTTAAACAGAAGAGAGGAATTTTATGGCCATATTTGAAGGTTTCTTATGGTTCATCATGGGTATCATCCTAAGTTCAATCATACATCATTATATTTCTAAGATACCTTTAAGTTTTGTTCAAATTATAATTGGTTTTGTTATATTCTTATCTCCAATTCCAGTTGAATTAAACTTTGAGTCAGAAGTATTTATGGTAGGGATTATCGCACCATTGCTATTTTTAGAAGGTATTTCGGTATCACGTTTCCATTTAGCGAGATATTTGAAACCCGTTATGTCTATGGCATTAGTGCTTGTATTCTCAACAGTTATTGGTCTAGGCTTCTTATTACATATTATCTGGCCAGAATTACCATTAGCTGCATGTTTTGCAATTGGTGCAATCGTGTCACCTACAGATGCGGTAGCCGTTCAAGCTATTGCGAAAGGCAAATTATTGCCTAAAGGTTCTATGACTATATTAGAAGGTGAATCTTTACTGAATGATGCTGCAGGTATCTTGTCATTTAAGATTGCATTAGCCGCATTAGTAGGTGGGTCATTCTCATTAACTGGTGCAGTTGGACAGTTCTTTATAACTGCAATCGGTGGCGCAATTGTTGGTCTTATTATTGGTTATGGTGTTGTACAATTACGTGTTTATTTAACACGTAATGGGATTAATAACGGTAATATGTTGACGTTCATCCAGGTTATTACGCCGTTTCTAGTTTATATTATTGCTGAAACATTCCATTCATCAGGTATTATTGCTGCAGTTGTTGCAGGTTTAATTCACGGTGTTGAAAAAGACAGAATTGCTCAAGCAACGACGAAAGAGCAAGTAACATATAATCATACATGGGATTTACTGAGCTATTTATTAAACGGTTTTGTATTTATTTTATTAGGTTTCTTAATACCTGAAGTCATGATTAATATATTAGAAGAACCACAACATGAAATTATGCATGTTATTGGAATTACACTATTTGTAGCTGCATTAGTGTATCTATTTAGATATATTTGGGTGCTTATTTCATATCCATATTTCTATTTACCAGAAAGTCGATTTTCTAAAATGTTAAATACGGGTAAAGATATTGCGCCAGAATCAGAAATAGATAAACCAAATCGCTTTAAATATGCGTTTATTATGACGGTTTGTGGTGTTCACGGTACCATTTCATTAGCAATCGCATTGATGTTGCCATTTAAATTGTCAGAACACACTGATTTTATTTATCGCGATCATCTATTGTTTATCGCAACTGGTGTTATTTTAATCAGTCTTGTACTCGCGCAATTAATATTGCCACTCGTTACACCAAAAGCTAAACCGAAAGATCAAAGTTTATTAACATTTAACGAAGCGAAAATTTTATTAATTGAAAGTGCATTAGAAAATCTACAAGAATTTTACAGTAAAGAAACAAGCTATATTTACGGTAAAATCACACGTAGTTATCATATGCAATTATCGTTCTTAAGAGAAAATGAAGAAAAAGACGAAGATATAAAAGAGCTAGAACGTATGCAACGCATTGCGATTGATACAGAATTCAACACTTTGGACAAACTCATTAAAGAAAATAAAATATCTCAAAGTACATTTGATAACTACAGACAAATTACTGAACGTTCATCAACATTTAAAAATGCTTCATTATATACAAAAGTGAAATTAATGTTGAAATTATTTATTAGACGTAGAAAAATTAAAACATTCATTAATGCTACAAGTTCACTTTCAATTGAAAGTAATATTAAAGAGATGAGATTTATCAGTAAAGAAGTGCATTACAATGTTGTTAAAAGATTAACTGAAGAAATGAATGACAACAATGAATTTGAAATTAGTATTGTATGTGATTCTTACTTAAACAAAGTTGAAAGATTAACGCCTGATTACTTTAAAGGTAATCACACTGCTGTATATACAGAAATGGAAATTTACGCATTAAGAATTCAAAGAGAAATGATTAATCAGTTAACAGAAGAAGGTAAAGTCAGTCGTTCAATGGCAATCAAACTAAGAGAATCTGTTAATTATGATGAAATGATTGTTCTCGGTAACAGCATATAGTTTGTTTTCAATAGATAGCTTACATGTTGTGTGGTAAAATGTTTAAGACTATATATAGGAGGCGACACCTATGAAGAAGGCACTTTTACTTATGGTGAGCTCATCAATTATTCTAGCAGCGTGTGGCAATGATGATGAACAGAAAAATCTAGAACAAGAAATTAAATCTTTAGAGAAATCGACTAAAGATTATCAAAAAGATAAAAAGTCTTTAGAAAAAGAAAATGAAAAGTTAAAAGAAAGTATTAAAGATAAAGAAGAGCAATTAAAAAAACTTGAAGATGAAGTGAAAAGTAATCAATCAGATACAGAAGAATCTAAAGATAGCAAAGAAGATTCAACAGACAAAAAAGAAACTTCAAGTGCTGAAAGTAAAGAGGACTCAGCAAAAAAGCCATTTCCTAATACAATTCGAACGTCAACAAATGGAGATGTTGAACTCATTCATGATCTTAAAGATAAACATTTTCAATTTGAAGACAGTGGCATGAAAGTCAATATTGATCATTTGCAAATTTTCCAAGTGCATAACATGCCTGAAGGACAGGTCTTACTTTTTAACGGTGCAAAAAATGGTTATGTCGTGATGTATGAAGTATTAACTGAAAATACTTCAAATCATAAGTTATACTATGATAATACGGCATCTATTCAAGATGGCAGTCATAAACAACGATCTGATTATGCATCATTTATACCAGATTCTCATAATGAAAAGTACATGAAAAAGTCTAAAGAAAATACAGATGAATATCAGCCTGGTGAAAAGACAAAAAGTTTAAAATCTATTCCAATTTCTCAAAAAGCCTATGAAGCGCTTAAAAATAACCGTGCTACTTTCAATATAAAAGGTGGCGTAAGTAAAACAGCTACATTTGATGATGCAACTGATAAAGTAAAATCATTTAAATTAGATTTATAGGTCGCGTTTAGATTGAATTGTATTAGGGAATAAACAACAAAGGATTATTTGAAAAGAGGGATGTCATCGTGCATGAAAAAGAATTTGTTCTGATTGAAGGCGGAAAAATGACATTATTAGAATTAGGTCATGAAATCGAAACAATCACAGGTCGAACATTACAATCAACAACAGGTGAGGTTAGAAGTTGGCCATCAGAAGCAGTAATTTTTAATCGCAAATCTAATATTAATCAAGTCACATATCGTTTTAATGATGTTAACGATTTGATTGATGCAACGATTGAAGTTCCTAGAGGCTTTAAAAATTATGATACTGATCCTGTAACAATTAAACTGCTAACATATATTAGAAAAGCATAGAACACATAACGGAGCGGGATGATGAAATCTTTTAAGTTTAAAAGATTTCTCACTCGCTCCATATTTTATACATAAGGAGAAATATAATGAAGTCTAAACTGTCGATATTGAGTTTAATAACACTGATTGTCTTTGTTATTGCGGGTTGTTCAAATGACGCAACTGAGAAAGAAGGCAAAGATGGAAAAATTGTATTATCACCTAAAAGTGATGACATAAAAGGGAAAGTCTTGTTTGATAGTGCGCATGGTCAAACAGCGGGAAGTGCAGATTGGGTCATCAATGGTGGCTTTTCTGATTTTGCTGATGCATTAACTAAAGAAAACTATGAAGTAACAGATTTAGGGTATAACCAATTATTAGATTATGACAAGATGAAAAAATATGAAGTCGTTGTTATTCCAGAGGCTAATAATCCACTTAAAGCGAGTGAACAAGATGCTATAGAGCAATATGTGAAGTCTGGTGGAAGTATATTAATGATTAGTGATCATTATAATGCCGATAGAAACTTTAATCGATATGATTCTTCAGAAGTGATGAACGGTTATAGAAGAGGTGCTTTTGATAATCCTACAAAAGGCATGAACGCTGAAGAAAGCTCGTCAGATAAGATGAAAGATGTTCAAAGTAGAGATTTCTTAAACGAAGTGTTTGGTTTAAGATTTAGATACAATGCATTAGGTAACATTAAAGTAGATGATTTAGCGGATGAAAAAGATAGCTTTGGAATTACTAAAGGTGTTAAAGCAGTATCGATGCATGCCGGTTCAACAATCGCCATTACAGATCCTAATAAAGCAAAAGGTGTCGCTTTTGTTCCTAAATTATCAAAAGATGATGCATGGAATCATGCTGTAGACCAAGGTATATACAATGGTGGTGGCCGCAATGAAGGTCCATATATTGCTGTGAGCAAAGTATCTAAAGGTAAAGGCGCATTTATAGGCGATTCTTCAATGGTAGAAGATAAGTCGCCAAAGTATAAACGTGAAGACAACGGAGAAACTAAAAAGACTTATGATGGATTTAAAGAAGAAGATAACCAAAAAATGATTATGCAAATTGTAGAATGGTTAAATAAAAAAGATGACCAACAAGATTTATCATCTATGAATGTTCAACTTGATGAAAAAACGCAGTTGTTAAATTTTGAACAACCAGAGAACAGTAGAGAAAATGAAAAAGAACCTTGGGGAACACCTAAACAAGGATATAAATGGTATGATTCCTCAACTTATGCATCTGGAAGTTATGGTGCAAACTCAGACAGTAAAAATAATAAAGCTGATCAATCAACAACATCTAGTTCAAAAGAACAAAATAATAATCAATCATCCAACAGTGACCAAGGTGCATTTGAAATGCCATCATCCGTTCAGAAACAAGAGAAATTTCAAATAACAGTCCATGTCGATGAATCGAAATTAGTAAATCATAAATTCCAGTTGTCTATTAAAAATAAAGACGGACAAGAAGTAGGTATGTTCGACGGACAAGCACCAGGTGTTTCAAGTTCAGTATCACCCAAAATTAAAAACGGTGTAACCGATTGGTATTTTAAATCCAAAATAGCAAACGAAGCAGATAACGAAGTAGAAGTTGAAGTCTTATCAGGCGGCAACGTGATAGCCAAAACGACATTGAATGTACAATAACGTTTGCTGTTAGGGACAGAATTCTGAGAAATGTCCGTAAGAGGTGCTGTTAGAGACATAATTCTAAGAAATGTCCGTAAAGGGAGGCCCTCTAATTACCACAATTCGGAATAATGGAAGTTACAGCATTTTAACTACCAGAATTCGGAATTCTGACAGTTAGCACACTCTCCCAATAAATTTCATATAACGATAATGAAGCGTCTGAGCATAAGATTATGCTCCAGACGCTTTTTGCATATAGATATTTGTAACTTTTTATTTAAATTTTTATTAATAATGTAAAATGCATTTTATTTGATGTAAGCGTTTTCGTAGATTAGAATTAAAGTGTAATTAATTTAAGGGAGGCGTTTTAATATGGCTTTTGAATATCCAACTGCAGCAAATGCAAAATACAAAGTTAAAGACAAGTATCAGAACTTTATCGGTGGTAAATGGGTGGATCCTAAAAATGGTGAATTCTTTGATAATGGATCACCAGTAACTGGTGAAGTATATGCAAAAATTCCTCGTTCTACAAAAGAAGACATAGATGAAGCAGTTAAAGCAGCGCATAAAGCACAAGTTGAGTGGGCGAAAAAATCGCCAGCTGAACATTCGCAATTACTCTTAGATATAGCAGATCGTATTGAAGAAAATTTAGAAGAATTAGCAGTTATTGAAACATTTGATAATGGTAAACCTATTAGAGAATGTTTAGCAGCTGATTTACCATTAGTTGTGGATCATTTTAGATACTTTGCTGGTGTGGTCAGAGCAGAAGAAGGGGCAATCTCTCAAATTGACGACAATACAGTTGCGTATCACTTTAAGGAACCTATTGGGGTTGTAGGTCAAATTATTCCATGGAACTTCCCATTATTAATGGCTACTTGGAAGTTAGCGCCAGCAATCGTTACAGGTAACGCTGTTGTACTTAAACCAGCAGAACAAACGCCTGTATCTATATTACATCTTATTGAACTAATTCAAGACTTATTACCAGAAGGCTTGATTAATGTTGTAAATGGTTTTGGTGCAGAAGCAGGACAAGCTTTAGCAACACATGAAAATATTAATAAAGTTGCATTTACAGGTGAAACAACTACTGGTCGTATCATCATGCAAAATGCGAGTCAAAACTTAATTCCAGTAACACTTGAATTAGGTGGTAAATCACCAAATATATTCTTCAAAGATATTATGGATGAAGATGATGATTTCTTAGATAAAGCTGTTGAAGGGTTGGTAATGTTTGCACTTAACCAAGGTGAAGTATGTACATGTCCATCAAGAGCATTGGTACATGAAGATATTTATGATAAATTCATCGAAAAATGTATTGAACGTGTAAAACAAATTAAGACAGGTAATCCTCTAGATCCAGAAACAATGCTTGGTGCACAAACTTCACAAGAACAAGCTGAAAAAATTAAGAGCTATTTAGACATTGGTAAACAAGAAGGTGCAGAAGTATTAGTTGGTGGTAATGTAAGAGAAGAAGCTGGAGAATTAGAAAATGGTTTCTATATTGAACCAACGATATTTAAAGGCACACAAAATATGAGAATATTCCAAGAAGAAATCTTTGGACCAGTATTATCATTAGCAACATTTAAAGATGATGAAGAAGCATTAGAAATGGCGAATGATACTTTATATGGTTTAGGTGCAGGTATTTGGACTAGAAACCAAAATAAAGCTTATCGCTTTGGTAGAGGTATCCAAGCAGGTCGTGTATGGGTGAATAACTACCATACTTATCCAGCTCACGCTGCTTTCGGTGGATACAAAATGAGTGGTATTGGCCGTGAGAACCATAAGATGATGTTAGAACATTATCAACAAACTAAAAACTTACTCGTGAGTTACGACGAGAAGCCTGCAGGACTGTTCTAAATGACTGAACAAGTCACTGCTACTGAAAAAGCCAAATCACTCATTAGAGAATTAAAGAAAACACATGGTGAAAACCTTATATTTCATCAATCAGGTGGATGTTGTGATGGTAGCTCTCCAATGTTATTTGTTGAAGGAACATTAATTATTGGAGATGTAGATGTGAAATTAGGTGAAATTGAAGGTGTCCCATTCTATATGAATAATAAGCAATATGAATATTGGAAACATACGAATTTAGAAGTCGATGTTGTCGATGGAAGAGGCGGTATGTTTAGTATAGAAGGCCCAACTGGGAAGAGATTTCACATTAGAAGTTCAGTAAGATCATAATTTTTTGAAGGATGTGCTAAAATATTAGTACATCCTTTTTTGAATATGATAAAGGTTGGGTGAATGAAATGAAACATTACATTGAAACAAAACGTTTAATACTTAGAAATTGGAAAGACGAGGATGTTGCATTATTTCAAAGTATGAATGCAAGTCCTGAAGTAAGAAGATACTTTCCAGATATATTGAGCTATCGTGCGACTGAAAATATGATTGAACAAATGAAATCAGTCATCGATCAACATGAAATTGGTTTATTTGCTGTGGAATTAAAAGAAACTAAAAGCTTTATCGGTATGGTAGGTTTGAATTATATTCCAGAAGGTAGCGAATTAAGTTTCCCAGAATTACCTTTTTATGAAATAGGTTGGCGAATGGATAAGGATGTATGGGGTAATGGGTTAGCGACAGAAGCGGCGGAAGCGGTATTAACATATGCTAAATCAAAAGGTATTGATGAAGTGTATAGTTTTACGTCAGAAATTAATAAACCTTCCAGAAGAGTTATGGAAAAATTAGAAATGAAACATATTAGGAATTTCTTGCATCCAAAAGTCATACATGATGATGATTTAGCAGCACATGTTTTATATCATAAAGTATTGTAAGGAGTAGATGATATGATCGTTATTAGTGCATGTTTAGTTGGAGAAAAAGTAAGGTATGATGGCAACCATAAGTTGGATTTATTCTATAAGAATTTAATAGATGAGAAGAAAGCGATTAGTATTTGTCCTGAAATATTAGGTGGCTTACAAGTTCCAAGAGAACCAGCAGAAATCATCGGAGGAGATGGTTATGATGTGTGGAATGATCAAGCAAAGGTCATGACTGTTACAGGTCGTGATGTCACAATACAATTTAAAGAAGGCGCTAAGCGTGCACTCTCTATTATTAAAGATTTAAATGCCAAGACAGTTATTCTGAAAAGTGACAGTCCTTCATGTGGTAGTACAGTTATATACGATGGTACATTTACGGGAAATAAAAAAGAAGGTGTCGGTGTCACGACAGCCCTCTTTACATTAAATGATATTAACGTCTATGATGAAAAAACATTTTTAACTATTTTTGATAATCACGAAGTTTAACAGGTTGTGCCATTTTCATAGCACTAAATAAATCATTGATACTTTCTTTAATAATCGCTAAATTTTTATAATCTGAACTGATAAATTCAGTCGATATTAAATGATCAATCATTAAACTTAATGGATTGAAAAACTGTTTAGTATTTAATGCACCAATTGGTTTGTGATGTAGTCCTATTTGAGACCATGTATAAATTTCAAAGAATTCCTCTAAAGAACCAGCACCACCAGGTAACATAATGAATGCATCAGCCATATCAGACATCATTTGTTTTCTTTCATGCATTGTTTCGACAACATGATATTCTGATAAATTTTCATGAGCGATTTCACGTTCTCCTAAAAATCTTGGCATTACGCCAATAGCAATACCATCATGGTCAATGACACCATTGGCTACTGCTCCCATCATGCCAGTTGATCCGGCACCATATACTAATTCATATTTATTTTCGGCTAAATATTTACCTAACGCATAAGCTTGTTCTGTATAAATTGGGTCATTTCCCTTACTTGCACCACAGAAAACAGCAATTTTCTTCATATATATTACTCCTCTCACATATGTAGTATAATAACTTAAAAGATACTTCTATTATTTAAGAAGGGGGTATAACTGTGAATATATTTTTAATGGTCGTGTTTATTGTGCTTATTTCATCAGTAGCGGGTCTTATAAAAAACCATCAAAGTAAAACGGTTAGAATAGAAAAAATTAAATCCCAACGAGTTAAAGATGAATTAGAGCTTGAAAAAATAAAGCATGAGAACTACTTATTAGAAACAGATAAGATGCGTTTAGAATTAGAACAAATGAAAGAAATAGATAAAGTTAATTTAGAAAAAGCTAAAAAACAAATGATAGAATAATAACATTCTGGACGATTATCATTGTCCAGAATGTTTTTTTATTAATTTTGATAGAAATTCTGAAAAAACTTTATGGTCTTCTTGTGTGAGTTTTTTAGGACCTTTCGTTCTACCACCTTGTTGACGTACTTGAGCAGAAATGTGTCTTTGCGTTAACAGTTGTTCAATATTTTGAGATGTATACTCGTAACCTTTATGGTGGATAACGTGAAGGGCTTTATTTAATAAAAGACTCGCTAGTCCATAATCTTGCGTCACAACGATATCATCTGGTTGCGTCAATTTGACAATTCTAAAGTCTGCACTATCAGCACCATGATCAACATAAATTGTTGAAACATAATCAGGATATTCCGTTAATGAGAAATGGTTAACACTTCTAATAATAAGAACAGAGATGCCTGTATGTTGAGTTAAGCGAATGATATCATCCGTAACTGGACAAGCATCTCCATCTATAATAATTCTGTTAATCATTTATTGCGGCGAAATCTTTTTTTAGATTTTTTATGTTCAGATGTATGTTCATCATATGGAAATTGACTGATATGTTGAGACATAGACGATTTATGTTGATTAAATAGAAGATGACTAGATTTTTCTTCTTTCTCATTTCTAACTCTTTCATTGACTAATTCTTGAATGTTTGGTTTTGCTTGTTTAGAGCTTACGTCGTTGATTGATTTTGCATTACTGCTTTGTGTAGTTGCTGTGTTCATTTGATGTCCCTCATATTTCTTTATTTCTTTAATGCGTTCTTCTTTATTTTGTTGCTCTAATTTTTGTTCTTCTTGTTCACGCGCTTCGATATTACTTTGTAACTTTTTATCTAACTTAGATACATCTTTTTCGTTTTCTTTTTGAAGTTTTTCACCTTTTTTAGCTTGTTGTTCTTCAAGCTTTTGGTAGTGTGTTAGTTCTTTAATACGCGCTTTTTTATTTTCTTTTTGTGCTTTTTCTTCTTCTTTATTACGCGCATCGATATTTTTTTGAAGTTTTTTATCTAAATGATCAATTTCTTTTTGTTGTTGTTTTGCTTCTTTTTGTTCTTCTTTAAAAGGTTGTTTCATTTGTTTGTTGTACTCATATAAGCGTTTCTTTTGAACGACATATGATTTTACAGGTTGTGTTTTTTCTGCAACTTTATCTTTCGTTTCGATTGT
This sequence comes from Mammaliicoccus sp. B-M6, assembly GCF_022386965.1. NCBI lineage: Bacteria > Bacillati > Bacillota > Bacilli > Caryophanales > Staphylococcaceae > Mammaliicoccus > Mammaliicoccus sp. B-M6. The sequence continues at coordinate 96,275 of NZ_JAJNHJ010000003.1, read as the reverse complement.
TTTATCTTTTACTTTATGTGAAAAATCAACAGTCGTTTCAGTTACATGTTTAACATCTGGATGTTCTTTTATTTTTTTGCGTTCTCTAATTAATGGTACTAATACAAGTGGTAATGTGTTAACAATTAATTTAACTTTATCATTCATGAGTCATTCCTCCGTAGTTATTTCTTATAATATATCTTACTCCAATACCCTATATAATAATCTTCAAACGATTGATACGATACGTTAGCCGATATTCTGACCAATTCCAAAACCGAAATATGCAATAGCAATAATAATAACTAAAATAATACGATAAATCGCAAAAGGTATTAATTTTACTCTATTAATCAGTTTTAAGAATAATTTGATTGAAATCAGTCCAAATATAAATGATGCGATAAACCCTACAATATAGAAAGGTATTTGATCTAGCGTTATAAATTGTAGATTTCCAAGTAATGCTTTTGCACTTGCTGCAAACATAATAGGTACGGCCATAATAAATGTAAAGTCAGAAGCAGCTTTATGATCTAACTTTAAGAAGACACCTGTCGAAATGGTTGAACCTGAACGACTAAATCCTGGCCATAATGCAATTGCTTGAGATAGACCAATTACAAATGCTTTTGGATAGTTCATATCATCTACTTTGTGTGGATTTGTGACGCGTTTAGAATACATATCCGCACCAATCATATATATAGCTCCAAGTAATAAACCGATTAATACAGTTGGGACACTAAATAAATGTTCTTCAATGAAATCATCAAATAATAGTCCGAGAATACCAGCTGGTACAAGCCCGACAATAATATGTGACAATTTTAATTTTCTTTTTTGCTGTTCATTTTGTTTAATATGTAACATTTCAAAATATCGATTTCTAAATATCCATGCGGCTGCAAGGATTGAACCTAATTGGATCACAACTTTAAATGTGAATGCTGATTCGCTTCCAAGAAAGGCTTTGGATTTTAACCACATATCATCTACTAAAATTTGATGACCTGTAGATGAAACAGGTGCGAATTCTGTTAAACCTTCAACAATACCTAATATAATGGCTTTTATTAATTCTAATATAAACATAGCTTTGCTCCTCTGTTTTTATGAAAGTCTGTGGTTATCTAGAGACAATCACCGTATCATCATTGTACCAAATATTACATTGTAATATGCTAATATTTAATAATACATTTTAGTTTATTTTTTTCGTAAAGGCGTTATAATGGAACAAGGTGGTGAGATTGTGAAAGATTTAACAAAGTATAGTATGCATTATAAAACGTTGCAAATATTTATGTTTCTAGCTTCGTTTTTATTAAGTTTAACAGTCGTATTTCAAAATATATATTTAGGGAAAATTATTAACCAAATGCTCGTCGTAAAATCAAATGGTCAGCAACTTTATTTATGGCTAGCAATCTTGCTCATTGTATTGCTTTTAAGAGCATGCTTTAACTACCTTAATCAATTATCAGGACAAAAACTTTCATATAAAGTTAAAAAAGATGTTAGACATCAATTGATAAATAATGAAACAGATAGAACTAAAATAACAATGATTACTGAAGTGGTTGAGGGTATACATCCTTTTTACGAATCTTATTTGCCTCAAGTCTTCAAATCAACCATTATCCCAGTATCGATTATCGTTACATTACTCTTTATTCATTGGCCAGCTGCGTTAATTATGATGATTACAGCGCCGTTTATTCCACTGTTCTATATTGTATTTGGACTGAGAACTCGTGATAAAGCGAAAGACCAAATGCAATCGTTAGATCAATTTGCGGCAGAATTTATAGATTTAACAAAAGGTCTCGTATCGTTAAAACTTTTCAATCGAACACATGAAACGACTGAAAAAATTTATAAATCAAGTACGTCATTTAGAGATTTAACAATGGAAATTTTGAAAAGTGCCTTCTTATCAGGCTTAATGTTGGAATTTATCTCGATGCTTGGAATAGGTATTGTTGCACTAGAAGTAGGCTTAAGATTAATCGTATTTCATGATGTATCTTTTGTAGTTGCCATCATTACTTTATTATTGGCACCAGAATTCTATAATGCGATTAAAGATTTAGGACAAGCTTTCCATACGGGTAAACAAAGTGAAGGTTATATTGAATTGATTGAAGAAATGAATAATGAAGAATCTATACAAGCTTCAAATATTCATATTGATTCAAATATTAAAGATGAAGATATCATTCAATTTGATCATGTGTCATTCACTTACCCAGAACGTAAAGATTTTGCATTTGATCAAATCAATTTAAGTATAAAAGAAAATCATCATACAGCAATTATTGGACCGAGTGGTGCAGGTAAATCGACATTAATTAAACTTATGTTAAATGAATTGAATCCCAATGAAGGTAAGATTATTTATAAAAAACCACTCAAAATGGGGTATTTATCCCAAAGACCTTATATTTTCAGCGCATCTTTGTATGAAAATGTCACGATGTTCCAAAATTATGATGAAAATCGTGTTGACGAAGTGTTAACTGAAGTGGGCTTATTTGAAAAAGTAAAACAATTATCTAAAGGTATGCATACGATGATAGGTGATGGTTATGAAATGCTGTCTGGTGGAGAAATGAGAAGAATAGAACTAGCCAGATTACTATTACTTGATCCAGATGTGGTTATTTTTGATGAACCAACAACTGGATTAGATATTGAAACCGAACAACTTATCGTACAAACTGTTAACCAATTTGCGCATCAAAAGACTATTCTCACAATCGCACATCGAAAAGAAGTATTGAGATATGCCACTGATTATATAGAAATTCATAATGGAACCGTTCAATCATATGACGCATCTCAAAAAGGTGGTGGGATGTCATGAAAAAATTAAAAATTAAATTTGATAAAGACTTCTATCTTTCTATTGTAATAGGCGTATTTGGCATGTTAACTGCACTTGGAATGTTTGCTTTAAGTGGATATATGATATCTAAAAGTGCGCTTGGAACACCTTTATATGCATTAATGATTTTAATTGTATCTATTAAATTATTCGGTTTTGTTCGTGCAATTACTAGATATTTCGAAAGATTATATTCACATCGTTCAACATTTACAATGTTGAGGGATATACGTGTTAACTTGTTTAATCAACTCATTCCAATCGTTCCAAACGTATTTAGAAGATACCGTTCGAGTGATTTATTAACGCAAATGGTAAACCACGTTGAACGATTACAAAATATTTTACTCAGAGTATATTATCCACCAATTGTTATTATCATAACGACATTTATAACAATACTCGTGATGATTAATTTTAATATATATGCAGGTGTGATTATAGGACTTTCAATGTTGATGTCAGTCATCATCATCCCTTATTTATCAGCTAAAAGAGCTGAAAGTTTGGCTGAAGATGTTCAACAAAGTGAAGAAGCATATGTTGCTGAATACTTTGATTTTGAAAAAGGACGTTCAGAATTAAAAAGATTCCAACAATATCGTGCATTTAAAGAGAAAGTGTTAAATAAACAATATCAATATGAAGATAAAAAATATAAAGAACAGAAATTTTTAAGTTCTTATGACTTTATGCTGAATTTATCATCGATGGTGAGTATTTGGTGTATGACGATCTTATGTATTTGGCAAATACAAGATGGTGTATTAAACGCTGTATTCTTTGCGAGTATATTAATGATAACAATTACGTTATTTGAACAAGCTATCCCGATGACTAATGTTGCTTTTTACAAAGCGGATACAGAGCGAAGTCTTAAAAATATTGAAGAAGTCATCAATCAATCATTTGATGTGCCTCAAGAACGTTCAGTTCAAAATCATGCATTGTATAAAGCAGAGAATGTAATGTTTAAATATGATTTTCAAGAAAGAGAAACGTTATCTCAAATTAACTTTGAAATAAATGAAGGAGATCATATAGCTATTATAGGTCCTTCAGGTTCAGGTAAGACAACGATGCTTAATATATTAATGGGATTATATAGTGTGAACGATGGTACTTTATCCTATAAAAATGAACAGTTGTCTCATGTGATTCAAGAAGATTATGTGAATGATATCAATACAATGTTGCAACATAATCATTATTTTGAAGGCACAGTAAGAGAGAACTTATTAATTGAAGCAGAAGATGAGCTTATGATAAACGTTCTTGCCGCCGTAAATTTAAATCATTTAAACTTAGATCAGCAGCTAACTAAAAATGCTGAGAACATTTCAGGTGGGGAACGTCAACGTTTATCATTAGCAAGATTATTGTTAAGAAAAGCACAAATATGGTTGCTTGATGAACCAACAGCTTCATTAGATGAAGAAAATGAAGAAAATGTTATGAATCTTTTATTAAATAAAGACGATACAATTGTGATTGTGACGCATAACTTGAAATATTTACAAAACTTCGATCATATAATCGTCATGAATGAAGGACATATCATAGAACAAGGTAGTTATTCACAACTCATTAAAGAACAAGGTTATTTATATAAAGTCATTCAATATAATGAACAATTAGAATAAATAACAAGCAAAAAATAAGCATATCACTTTAAACTGAGCATTCAGTTGCGTGATATGCTTATTTATTTTGAGCAAGATGATAGATGCTTGCTGTATTATTTTTCTTGATTGATTTTATCTACATTATTGATCAATTTTTGTAATAAATTGTTTAATTGATTAGTTTCTTCATCATTTAACTCTGATACATCTTGAATTAAATGTGAAGCTTGGTGTAAATGTGGTTTCATTTGTTCACTTTTTTCTGTTAGATGAACAAACACTTCTCTTTGATCTAATTCAGAACGTACACGTTTAATTAAATCTAAATTTTCCATTCTTTTTAATAAAGGGGATACAGTACCTGTATCTAGGGCTAAGTCTGTTACAAGCTTTTTGACATTGACCGGTGCGGTTTCCCATAAAATCGTTAATACTAAATATTGTGGATATGTAATATTGTACGTCTTGAAAATTTTGTTTGAATAATAGCGGTTAACTTGTCGTTGCGCATTATACAAATTAAAACACAATTGGTTTTGGATATCTAATTTATCCGGCATAATCTTTCCCCCAAACTACAAATGCAATGGTTCATTATTTTTTTGAATTTTCCTAATTCATTATATAATGAATATTTTTATTTTGTAAATATTTTAGTGATGTGTAATTTATAATATTTAATGTATAAGTTATAGAATGAACTTTAAGTCTTTGTAGTTTCTGAGCTTATATCATATAATTACAGAAAGGTGGTTTGAATATGAGTCAAAGTATGAAGAATAAAAATAAAATGGCAGTAACAATTTTGACAGGTTTTTTAGGTAGTGGTAAAACAACATTACTTCAAAGACTCATCATGAAAGCAAAGGAATCTGGTCAAAAGGTCGCAATCATTATGAATGAATTTGGTTCTTTTGATGTTGATAGCAATTTGTTAGGTGATGATGTCTCTACTCAAAGTTTATTAAATGGTTGTATATGCTGCTCATTGAAAGATGATATTGAAGTTGTATTACATAATTTATATCATAAAGACCAGCCTGATCTTGTATTAATTGAAGCTACTGGTATTGCGCATCCTGTAGAAGTTGTGGATGCATGTCAAAACCCTACATTAATAGATAAAGTTGAAATGCCAACAATTATTGGTGTAATGGACGGGAAAAGATATTTAGAAAGATCGAGATATACCGTTCAGACGAAACAATTAATGGAAGAACAAATGTTATATTCTCATTTGATTATTATTAATAAGTCTGATGAATTATCTGATGAAGAAAAAGCATCATTAGAAACATCATTACAAACGATCAAGCATCAACCAGTGCTACACTTTACGCAGTTTTCAAATATTGATGGTGTTGAAATACCTGTAAATGAGGCTTTGTCACTTCAAACTAAACATAGTCATCATCACGGTATTCAATCCATAAATTATACATTTAGTGGTCCGATAGAAATGGAATTATTAATGAATTTCTTAAGACAATTACCTGATTCGATTCTTAGAATTAAAGGATTTCTCAAATTTAGAGAAGAACCAGAACAAACTTATTTATTTCAATATGCATTTGGGGTACCTCAATATGAACCAGAAATAATGAATATGCCTTTAACAATTGTCATAATAGGTGAATCTTTAGATAAAGCAAATATTCGTAACAAGTTAGATATGTTGAACTTTTCTTAGGAGATGATGGGATGGAAAGAATTCGTATAAATAAACATGTTAGTTATTCTAGAATTGTACATGGTTTTTGGAGATTGAATGAATGGGGTTATAACAATCAACAATTAAATGATTTCATACATGAAATAGTTGATAGAGGCATTACAACAATGGATCATGCGGATATTTATGGTAATTATACATGTGAATCATTATTTGGTGATGCATTAGCATTAACACCTAATTTAAGAGAAAAAATTGAAATCATCACAAAATGCGGTATTATTTTACCGAATGATCAAATTGCTAAAAATACTGGTCATCGATACGATCAAAGTTATGATCATATTATTGAATCAGTTGATAAATCGCTATTAAATCTTAAGACGGATTACATCGATACGCTACTGATTCATCGTCCATCTCCATTAATGGATCCAGATGAAGTGACGCGTGCAGTGATGCATTTAGTTGAGCAAGGAAAAATAAAAGCATTCGGTGTTTCAAACTTTAAATGTAATCAATATGAATTGTTAAATGAGAGTTTGAAGAAAGAAATGTCGCATATCTCAGTCAATCAAGTTGAAGTATCACCATATCAACTTGAAAATATTGAAGATTGTACATTAAATAGAATGTTGCAACATGATGTTAAAGTAATGGCATGGAGTCCATTAGCTGGTGGTAAATTATTTGATCAAACTGATGAAAAAGCAAGACGCATTATGTCAGTTATACAACCATTAGCAGAAAAATATAACGTATCAGTGAGCACAGTCATTTACAGTTGGTTACTCAGATTGCCATCAAAAGTAATGCCAATTGTAGGTTCAAGTAAGATAGAAAGAGTTGACGAAGCTGTAAATGCTACGAAATTACAATTAACAGATCAAGAGTGGTTCGATATTTATGTCGCATCACGTGGTGAAGATATATTATAGTATGATAATGATATAAAAATGAGGCTAGAACCAATATACAGGTTCCAGCCTCATTTTTTATAATAATATTTATTTTTCTAATCTATTTAATGTAATTTCTCCTAAAGATTTTGCTGCAACTTGCAAGCAATCTTCATTCACATCAAATTTAGGGTGATGATTCATATATGGTTCTGTTACGCCTTCTGGTTTACTGCCTACAATGTAGAATGAACCAGGAATTTTTTGTAGATAGTATGCAAAGTCTTCTGAACCTGTAACTTGAGGTATTTCAACTAATTGTTGGAAATAGTCGCCTTTACTATTTGATAATATTTCTGCTACTTTATCAGTTTGTTCCGGGTGATTGTAAAGTACAGGATAACCAAATTGATAATCTAAGTCATATTCAATATCAAAGCCCACTGCAACACTATCTGCAATTTTTTTGATTTCTTGATACATTTTTTCTTCTAATTCGGGATTTAAATATCTAGCAGTCCCTTTAATCGTGACACTATCTTGAATTACGTTGTATCCACCTGGTGCTTCGAATGCACCAATCGTAACGACACCCATATCTAATGGATCGATACGTCTTGATACAATCGTTTGAATAGTATTTACAAAGTTTGTCCCAGCAACTAATGCATCATGTGTTTTGTGTGGACTTGCTGCATGTCCGCCTAAACCATTAATCGTCAACTTGAATGTTGAACTTCCTGAGAATGAAGGTCCTTTATTGTAACCAATAAATTCAGGTCCAGCTACTGGAACGATATGGATACCATAAACTTCATCTAAATCGTCAAGTGCACCAGATTCTACAAGTGCTTTAGCACCACCAGGAGGTTTTTCCTCAGCATGTTGATGAATGATTTTAACTGTGCCAGGTAATTCTTCTTTAATTTCAATAAGTGCATCTGCAAGCCCCATTAAATAAGCAGTATGAGCATCATGGCCACAAGCATGCATAACACCTTCATTTTGTGATTTGAAAGGAACATCTGTTTCTTCAGTTATAGGTAAAGCATCAAAGTCAGCTCTTAAACCAATCGTTCTACCTTCTTGACCACCTTTAATTTCTACAATAATAGCATGTTCTTTTTCTAAAGGTTGTGTTACTTTAACATCTTTGCCTTCGTAAAATGATTTAATATATTCAGCAGTTTGCGCTTCTTCAAATGATAGTTCTGGGTGTTGATGCAAATGCCTTCTAATATCAATCATGTCACTTTCTTTCTTTTCAATTAGGTTAAAAAGCTTTTCTTTTAAATTATTCATGATTTACCTCCTAAAATTATACTAGAAAAGTATAACAGTAGTCTTTTACTGTATAAAGTGATTGAACTTATAAAACAACTAAAAAATTTTGGTTGATTTTGGTTGATTGTGAATGAAAGTGATTGACAATGAAATGAAAACGTTTTATTATGTAGAGGAATAGGGGAGATTGTATGTTAACGACTGAAAGACATCAATTAATATTAGAAGAGATTAATCTACGGGAAACAGTATCTCTACAAGAACTTATTAATTTGACGAATTCAAGTACATCAACAATTAGGAGAGATTTATCTCAACTTGAAGAAAGAGGTATGCTCAAAAGAGTTCATGGTGGTGCAACTCAAATAACAAAGCGCCATGAAGAGCGTAATATGACAGATAAAGAATCGCGACATCAAGATGAAAAACGAGAGATTGCACGATTAGCTGTCAGTCAAATTTCAGATGGGGATACGATATATTTAGATGCTGGGACAACTACTTTAGAAATGATTCCGTTCATTACACAACAAGATATTATCGTTGTGACAAATGGTTTAACACATGTAAGACCGTTATTAGAAAAAGGCATTTCGGTTTATATGACAGGTGGAGAAGTAAAGGCAACAACATTTGCGAATATAGGCGTAAATGCAGTTAAATCCCTTGAAAGATATCGTTTTGACAAAGCTTTTATTGGTATGAATGGCATTGATTTGAATTATGGGTTAACGACACCAGACCCTTACGAATCAGAAATGAAAGAAAAGGCCATTCATTTAGCATCTCAAGTATATGTCTTGTTAGATCATTCTAAATTTAATGAAGTATCGTTTGCGGAAGTTACATATGATAAATCAATAGAGATATTAACTTCTCAAAAAGCGATTGAAACATTAAATAATTTAAATCAATTTAAAGAAAAATATAACATTAACGGAGGACTAAAATGATATATACAGTTACGTTTAATCCATCAATTGATTATGTAATGTTTACCAATCAATTTGAAGTAGGTGAATTAAACAGAGCACATGAAACAAACAAGTTTGCTGGTGGAAAAGGGATCAATGTTTCTCGAGTACTTCAAACATTAGATATCAAAAGTACAGCAACAGGTTTTATAGGTGGATTTCCTGGAGATTTTATTAAAGATGCACTTAATCAAGCAAACATCTTAACTGACTTTGTAGAGGTTAAAGATGATACAAGAATCAATGTGAAATTAAAATCTGGTTTAGATTTAGAAACTGAAATCAATGGTCCAGGACCAAATATTGAACCACATAACTATGAAGAATTTTTAACGAAAATGAAAAATACGCAATCAGAAGATACGGTTATAATTGCGGGCAGTGTGCCAAGTTCATTACAAAATCCAGTCTATCAAGAAGTAGCGGAAATACTTAAACAGACTGGTGCGAATTTAATCGTGGATGCTGAGAAAGATTTGATGAAATCAGTACTAGCGTATAATCCGAAATTTGTTAAACCAAATAAACATGAATTAGAAGAGATATTTGATAAACAAATTGAAACGGATCAAGAAGTTATTGAATGTGCTGAGCAATTATTGAATGAAGGTGCTCAAGCAGTCATCGTTTCACTCGGTGGAGAAGGTGCCATTTATGTGGATCAACAAACACGATTAAAAGCCATCGTCCCAAGTGGTCAAGTTGTGAATACAGTTGGTTCAGGTGACAGTACTGTTGCTGGTATGGTAGCAGGATTAGAAGCTGGCAAAGACATAGAATCAGCATTTAAATTGGCAGTAAGTTGTGGTACAGCAACAGCATTTAATGCGGATTTAGCTAATAAAGAAGACATAGAAAAAATAATTTCTAAAGTAATCATTAAACATGTTTAAAATAGGGAGGTTATTAAAATGAGAATTACAGAACTATTAACGAAGGAAACCATTGCAATGGATCTTTCTGCAACAAGTAAAGATCAAGTCATTGACGAGTTAGTTGCGCAATTAAACAGTGCTGGGAAATTAAGTGATGAGGCAACTTTTAAAGAAGCGATTCATGCAAGAGAGTCACAAAGTACAACAGGAATTGGTGAAGGGATTGCGATTCCGCATGCTAAAACAGATGCTGTACAATCTGCTGCGATTGCTTTTGGTAAATCTGTTGAAGGTGTAGATTATCAATCATTAGATATGCAACCAGCTCATTTATTCTTTATGATTGCAGCGCCAGCTGGTGGTGCACAAACACATTTAGATGCCCTTGCTAAACTTTCAGGCATTTTGATGGATGAAGATGTAAGAGCAGAGTTATTACAAGCGAAAAGTAAAGAAGAAGTATTAAATATCATTAATAAGCATGATGATGAAGCTTCAGATGAAACTTCAGAAGCAGCAGCTGTAACGAATGCAGAAGCGGATTCAGAAAAAGGACTTGTATTAGCTGTAACAGCATGTCCTACAGGTATTGCACATACTTATATGGCTGCGGATGCATTGAAAAATCAAGCTAAAAAAATGGGTGTACCTATTAAAGTTGAAACAAATGGTTCAGGTGGTATTAAAAATCACTTAACAGATGAAGAAATTGAAAAAGCATCAGGTATCATTGTAGCTGCGGATGTGCATGTTGAAACAGATCGTTTCGATGGTAAAAATGTAATTCAAGTTCCGGTTGCTGATGGTATTAAACGTCCAGAAGAATTAATCAATATGGCGCAAGACACATCTCGTAAACCATTCGTAGCTAAAGGTGCGAAACAAAGTAGTGCTGCTAGCAACGAAAAACAAAGTGTATCTAAGACGATATATAAACACTTAATGAATGGTGTTTCTAATATGTTACCACTTGTTATATCTGGTGGTATCTTGATGGCAATCGTATTCTTATTTGGTGAAAACTCATTCGATCCAAAGAGTGGCCAATATAACGAATTTGCAGCTAATTTATGGTCGATCGGTAGTGAAAGTGCATTTAAATTAATCGTGCCTATTTTAGCAGGTTTCATAGCTAGAAGTATTGCAGATAAACCTGGTTTCGCATCTGGTTTAGTCGGCGGTATGTTAGCAGTAGCAGGTGGTTCAGGATTCTTAGGTGGTATTATCGCTGGTTTCCTTGCAGGTTATTTAACAGAAGGTATCAAATATGTATTTAAGAACTTACCTCAAATGTTTGAAGGTTTAAAACCTACATTAATTTATCCAATTTTATCAGTATCACTTACTGGATTACTTATGGTGTACGTGGTGAATCCACCAACAGCATGGTTAAACAATTTATTATTAGATGGATTAAATAACTTATCCGGTTCTAATATTATGTTATTAGGTTTAGTAATTGGTGCAATGATGGCAATCGATATGGGTGGTCCATTTAATAAAGCGGCATATGTATTTGCGACAGCAGCGTTAACAGAAGGAAATGCAGCAGCAATTACAGCAGCTATGGTTGGTGGTATGATTCCACCAATAGCAATTGCAACAGCGATGTTAATCTTTAGAAAGAAATTTACTAAAGCACAAAAAGGTTCTATTATTCCAAACTATGTGATGGGATTATCATTCATTACAGAAGGTGCTATTCCATTTGCAGCAGCAGATCCATTACGTGTCATTCCATCAATGATGGTTGGTTCAGGTATTGGTGGAGCGTTAGCTTTAGGATTAGGTTCAAGAATTCAAGCACCACATGGCGGTATCTTTGTTATATTCGCAACTGACTTCGGTCATGTATTACAAACATTACTAGCAGTAATTATCGGTGCATTAGTTGCAGCAATTATTTATGGTGTAATTAAACCTAAATTAACAAAAGAGCAACTTGAAATCGCAGAAGAAGTAGAATAATCAATATATCGTATTAAATTAAAAGCTGTCTACAGAGTTGTGACTTTGTAGACAGCTTTTTTTAATCATTACCTTAAATTCTCGGCCAAAAGTATGACACTGATTTAACATGTTTAAAATTGAAAAGTTGGGGAAATTTTTATATGATTAAATTAAATTATTATAATATGTAGAAAATGGTAAACATAGGGAAAGATGTGAACAATGTTATATTACAAGACAATTATCAAATCAAATGACGCAGAATGGGTTACGTTGATACACGGAGCTGGTGGTAGTTCTTCGATTTGGTTTAAACAAATGAGATATTATAGGAAACATTTTAATATATTACTCGTAGATTTAAGAGGGCATGGGAAGTCTGCGAACAAAGAATGGAAGAAAAATGATTCCTTTGAACATTTAGCAAAAGAAGTTGTAGATGTATTGGATCATTTAAAAATAGATAAGACACATATTATTGGCATGAGCCTTGGCACAATTGTTGGTCAAACAATGGCGCAATCATATCCAGAGAGAATTACGACATTGGTGTTAGGTGGCGCCATCATTAATGTGAATTTAAGGACTAAATTCTTGTTAGCAATCGGCCGTACGATTATGAACTTTGTACCGTATATGTTGCTTTATAAATTATTTGCATACATTATTATGCCTAGGAAAGCTCATGAAGAATCAAGATTAAGATTTGTGAATGAAGCTAAGAAAGTGTCTCAAAAGCAATTTATTAAATGGGTTAAATTAACGAAGCTTGTGAATCCTTATTTAGCACATTTACAAGTTGCGACAAGAGATATTCCGACACTCTTTATTATGGGGGAAGAAGACTATTTATTTATGCCACCAGTAGAAAGACTCGTTAAAGAAAATGAAAACTTTTCAATAGAAATAATAGAGCAAGCTGGTCACGTATGTAATATTGATCAACCAGAAGATTTTAATAAAATTAGTTCTCAATTTATCATGCAGCATGTTGGAACGACGGCTATATAAAGAATGTATGTGTAGACTTCTACATTTACATTCTTTCTTATATCATTTAAATTGAGATAAAAATATGGTAAACTAAAAATAATATGCTAATATCGGGGGAGGTGACGCTAAATGGGAAGGATTTAGTTTTGAAAACGTATATCATAAATAAACTTATAGAACAAAATCATACAAAGGTGGCCATGGCGTCACCGCAAAATATTTGGAGGTGAATCCCTAGAAATAGGGAACTAATTGGAAATTTCGACCATAATAAACTTTATTGTATTCTTTATATTAATTGCATTTACAATGGTATTTGTAGGATCTGAATTCGCGCTTGTAAAGGTGCGTATAACTAGAATTGAACAATTAATTTCTGAAGGAAGTAAATCAGCTAAAATTGTACATAAAATGATCAAAGAACTAGATTATTATTTATCTGCATGTCAGCTTGGTATTACTGTAACATCACTTGGATTAGGTTGGATTGGTGAACCAACATTTGAAGTTTTAATACATCCTGTATTAGACTTCTTTAACTTACCAGACGCATTAACAACAACTTTCTCCATAGCGATCAGTTTCTTAATTGTAACGTTTATCCATGTAGTAGTTGGTGAATTAGCACCAAAAACGGTAGCAATTCAACAGGCAGAAAGACTTACACTTGTCTTCGGCCGACCATTATATTATTTCGGTATCGTTATGAAACCGTTAATTTGGTCAATGAATGGCGCAGCACGTATTCTAGTTAGAGCAATAGGTATTCAACCTACTAACGAAGAACAAGCAATGTCAGAAGAAGAATTAAAGCTTATCATGACTCAAAGCTATCAAAGTGGCGAAATCAATCACACTGAATTAGCTTATATGCAAAATATTTTCTCATTCGATGAAAGATTAGCAAAAGATATCATGGTACCTAGAACACAAATGGTTACATTAACAGAACCATTTAATATTGAAGAATTATTAGAAATTATAAATGAACATCATTATACACGTTACCCAATTACTGAAGATGGCGATAAAGACCATATTAAAGGCTTTATCAATGTTAAAGAATTTTTAACAGAATACGCTTCAGGTGAACAAATAAAAATTAATAACTACGTACATGACTTACCACTTATTCACGAAGTTACAAGAATTAGTGATGCATTAGTGAAAATGCAAAAAGATCATGTGCATATGGCGTTAGTTATTGATGAATATGGTGGTACAGCTGGTGTCATCACGATGGAAGATATATTAGAAGAAATCGTTGGTGAAATTCGTGATGAATTTGATGATGATGAAGTAAATGATATCATTCAAACTGGTGAAGATACTTACCAAATTAATGGACGTGTAACTTTATCAGAACTAGAAGGAAAATTCGGAATTGAATTTGTGGATTCAGACGATATTGATACAATCGGTGGTTGGTTACAAGCACATAACCCAGAAATTGAAAAAGACGACTATGTCGATACAGAATATGATAAATGGGTTGTTATTGATGTTGAAAACCATCAAATTAAGACAGTTGCTTTACACAAAGATTTTATAAAAGAAAGAAAAAGTATATTTGACGAAGACGAAGAAGACGAGGATTAAAACGTGAGCAAAACTACATTAACATCATTATTTAGGTTTACAGGATATTTAGAAGGTGGATCATTACTGTTATTAGTATTTATAGCAATGCCTATCAAGTATATGTTGAGTAATCCAAATGTAGTTTCAGTATTGGGCATGATACATGGTGGATTATTTTCAATGTATGTCATTATGATATTAGTAATGGCACTGATTGTTAGAATTCATATAAAGTGGCCAGTCATTGCTTTTATAACAGCTTTTATTCCTTTTGGAACATTTATATTTGATCATTTCTTTATAAATGGCAAATCTTATGAAAAGATAACACAATCATAAATTGATACGAAGAGCATGGGACAAATATTTGGATCCTGTGCTCTTTTTTTATTGTATTAATTACAAAAGTCTGGAGAAGTGTAACTAAGAGCACCCATAGTAACAAAAGTAGGTCGAAGTGTAACTAAGGCGGCCGTTAGTAACAAAAGTCTGGAGAAGTGTAACTAAGGCAGCCCATACAAATGTCGTCAGAAGTCCAAAATAGACACATACTGTTTTGTTTTAATGAAGATCATCATGTAAAATAGGGAATATAGTAGATAGATTGAGAGAGGAACCATTTTTATGAGAATTAATAAATTTCTAAGTGAAGCTGGTGTATGTTCGAGGAGAGGTGCTGATAAATGGATAAGTGCTAATCGCGTTCAAATTAATGACGAATATGCGACACTAGGGTCTCAAGTTGAAAGTACGGATGTTGTGAAAGTTGATGGTGAAGTCATTACAATTGATAAAGGTTATGTTTATATAGCACTTAATAAACCGCGTGGTATTACATCTACTACTGAGAGACATGTTAAAGGTAATGTTGTAGACTACGTCAATCACCATGAAAGAATTTTTCATATTGGTAGATTAGATAAAGATTCAGAAGGATTATTACTCCTTACTAGTGATGGGGATATCGTTAATGAAATCTTGCGTGCTGAAAATCATCATGAAAAAGAATATGTCGTTTCAGTAGATAAACCTTTAACGAAAGACTTCTTAAAGCAAATGTCTGAAGGTGTTGAAATTTTAAATCAAAAGACACTTCCAGCGAAAGTATCGCAAATTAATGATAGAACATTTAAGATTGTTTTAACACAAGGTTTGAATCGTCAAATTAGACGTATGTGTGAAACGTTAGGATATAATGTAAAAAAATTAAAAAGAATTCGCATTATGAACATTAAGCTTGATGGTATTAAATATGGTGAATGGCGTGATTTAACGAAAGAAGAATTTGAAGAACTGACACGTTCGCTCGCTTATACACCTAAAAGAGACCGTATGACATCTAAATAAAGGGGATAATAAAATGGTTAAATTAAATAATAATGTAGAGATACCAGAATTAGGTTTAGGCGTATACAAAATTGAAGATGCTGATGTTGAGAGAGTAATCCACACTGCAATTGATGCAGGATATCGTGCGATAGATACAGCTTGGTTTTATAAAAATGAAAAAGCATTAGGCGAAGCTTTAAAAACAGTCAATATTAAGCGAGAAGATTTATTTATTACAACTAAATTATGGAATGACTTCCAAGGGTATGATGCAACTATTAAAGCGTTTAATGACTCATTAGAATCATTGCAACTTACGTATATCGATATGTATTTAATTCATTGGCCATGTCCTGAAGATGGATTGTTTATTGAGACGTATAAAGCATTAGAAACGTTATATAAAGAAGGAAAAATTAAAGCAATTGGTGTATGTAATTTTAAAGAACATCATTTAGATCAATTATTAGCTGAAACTGAAGTTGTCCCTGCAGTTAACCAAGTTGAGTTTCATCCGTTATTTAATCAAAAAGCATTACAAGCATATTGCGAAAGTAAAGGTATTAAATTAATGGCGTGGAGTCCACTAATGAGAGGTGGCGAATGGTTAAATAACGCAGATTTACAAAGTATAGCAGATCAGTATAATAAGACTGTTGCCCAAGTTATTATTAAATGGCATTTACAACAAGGTAGACTCGTTATTCCAAAATCTCAAAATGATAATAGAATCAGAGAGAATTTTGATGTATTTGATTTTGAATTGAGTGATGAAGATTTAGCCAAAATCGACCAATTAAATACAGATGAACGACAATTTAGAGATCCAGATGAAGTTAAAATTGGAGATATGAAGTAAAATATAGAACCTTCACAGATTTGTTTGAATTAAGATGTATTTCATATGCATCTTTTAGTAAAATAAAACTGTGGAGGTGTTTTATTTGTTTAAATTTAAAAAACCAAATCAACATGGTGTATGGTCAATGATTGTACTACCAATCGCATTCGGAATTGCAGCAACTGGTTTTACATACTTTCATTTATTATTGTATTTAGGTGTACTGGCATCTTATTTCATGAGTGACCAAATTTTCTTCTACTTAAAGAAAAGGAAGAAAATAATAGGTTATATTTATACGGCAGGCATATTTGCTTTGATTGTCGTCATATCTTTTGTACCAATCGTATTACATAAACCCGTTACGATATGGATTTTTCTACTGATGGTACCTTTATCACTATTAAATGCCTATTTTGCTAAAAAGAAAAATGAAAGAGCATTTACTAATGATTTAATAGCTGTCTTGATATTCTGTTTATTTGGTGTGATCAGCGCGTTATTAAATGTATCTATAACAGATGTGGAATCTTGGTTACCAGTCTTTATTTTAAGTTTCTTATATTTCTTTGGTACAATTTTATACGTTAAGACGATGATTAGAGAGAAAAAATCTGTAAAATATAAATGGTCATCTTGGATTTATCATTTATGTTTAGTTGTTGTAGGTTTCTTTATACATCCATTAGTTATGTTGATGTATATACCGAGTTTAATTCGATCAATCGTTTTATATGGTAAGAAAATAAAAATTATGCATGTAGGCTTAATTGAAATAGCTAATTCAGTATTTGTATTAGTAGTTGGATCGATATTTTTACATTAAAAAAGCAACCATCCGCAGATGGTTGCTTTAACTTTACCTATTAATTGAAGATTAATTATTTTTTGATTAATTTCAAAATAAATGATAATACAAGAATTAAAATAATTGAACCGATTAGTGCTGGTATGATTGCGACGCCACCCCATACTGGACCTAAGTCTCCAAGTAAAGAACCACCAATCGCTGAACCAATTAAACCGGCAATAATATTACCGACTATGCCGCCAGGTATATCTTTACCTAATATAACACCTGCTAGCCAACCTATTAGGCCACCTACGATTAACATTAATATAAAGCCCATTTGAGTGTACCTCCTTATTTATATTTCTTATTTCTATATTTAAGTACCCTGTTATTCACTATGTGAAACATAATAAGAAGTTTTGAATAACTTTTGCCATAAAATAAACATAATATAAAAAAGGAACACTGGTATTAATAGAAACCAATGGGGCGTAAGGACAATCATACATATTAACGCCACAATCGATAATATCTCACCAACTAAACGTGGATGAATAAAGTATCGATATATACCATTTTGGTAAATTTTTGCGAGCCTTTTACCGTCTGATTCAATAGGTTCTGTGAATAACGATAAATAAGCAATGATTTGTCCAAATATAAATAAACTGACACCTAAATAAGGTACAGATTGATAAATTGAAAGTGTACTATCTAAGTAAACAATGTTTAAAGACATACTAAATACAATCGTAATGATATAAAGTACGAAATATTGATTTTCAATGTAGTTTGGAACGTATTTAATTTGAATCCATGTATGTAAAAATGCCCATATAAGTAACATAGTTGTTACTGCAATCGTGATGAAGTTGATTTCTTTGATGATTATAAAGGATATTAAACCATTCAAAGCAATTGTGATTGAAATAGCGTAATGATTGATACGCGATTTCTTATTCATTACTACAAAGTTATATGACATCAAGACGATACACAGAATGATATTAATTGAAACGAGGAATGCCATATCTGTCTCCTACCTTAAAATAGTCTCATCTAAGAATTATAACAATTTCTAAACATATAATCACTAAATATATGTTTTGTAAAAAAATTTAAAGACCCTTTGACAAAAGAATGAAACTTTAATAGTATAAAAGTAAGCTATCTTGTAATACACAATAGCTGTAAAAATTGGAAGAGGTTATTAAGATGTCGACAATTAAGACACAGATGAGAAAAGGGTTATTAGATGCTTGTATTTTATCTATAATACAATCTCAACCAGTATACGGTTATGAATTATCTCGCAAATTAAATGAACATCAATTTACCGATGTAAGTGAAGGAACGATATATCCTATTTTACTTAGATTATTAAAGAAGGATTTTATTTATAATGAGTTTAAGCATAGTGAACAAGGACCTAAAAGAAAATATTATTATATTACAGATAAAGGTCGCGAAGAATTAGAAATCGTACGAAAAGAATGGCTTGAAATTAAAGATCCTATTACTAAATTGTTAAAAGGGAGCAATGAAGATGTCTAGAACTACTAAACAACTCATCAAAGAAAACAACGAGAAGAGAAAGCAGCTAAATGAAACGGATTTAGAAGTTTATGAAGATTTCTTGTTATATGTTAGAACAGACTTGCGCGTAAATGAACATGAATCAGAAGTCATATTAATGGATGTTCTTGATCATTTATTAGAAGCTGTTTCGAATGGTACTACTGCAATTGAATTTTTCGGTCATGATGTTAAAGGTCATGCCGATGATATATTAAATGAATTACCGAATGAATCCAATAAAGCAATTTTAAAAATGGTAGGAATGGGTGTAGCGTACTTCTATAGTGTGTATTTTGTTATTACAGGTATAGTAGGTATATTTGTTGATTATAAGACACCACTTATATCTACACTTTTCCTATTACTTATTGTACCAATAGGTGGATTCTTTATTGTTAAAGCATTATTCAATATTATCCAAAGATATATCTTTGATAAATCTAAATATAAGAAAATAAAAGAATCAGCATATGCTGGACTATTAGTTGGTGTTATTCCAGCAATTCTAATATTAGTACCTAATCTTGTATTTAAAGATATGATGAAAGTTTATATTCCTTGGTGGATATTCCTAATATTAGGGATTGCGATTTATGTTATATATAAAGTTATGAAAAGACAGCCAAAAGCTGTATAAATAATAGACCAAAATAAATAAGCACATCACTTAATGAGCATTTTCAAGTTAGTGATGTGCTTGTTTTATACTGTGTATGCTATTTCCTAGGAAATATTAAACACCTTTTTTATTGCTCCATAACAGTGTATGTAGCTGTGGTAGAACAAAAATATCATTTAAAGTATCATTCATTACTTTATCGATCAGTTGTTCATATTTTTCGAGTAATTTTTCAGTATGGTTTGAAACGCTATCGTCTAGATATGGATTACCTACTTGTAAATAGAACGGGATAGAAGGATATCGTTTGTGTATATCTTTAGCAAATTGATAGTCTGCTTCGTCAAAAATAACAACTTTAAGAGAAAGACTTTCCTCCACACATTGTGCGATAACTTCATCTAGTATTGTTAAATTAGGTTTCATACCTGAACTTGGTGGCTTAGGACTAATCGTTAAGTCATCGATTAGTGTCATCCATTCTTGGAATTTAGAGCCTTGAGTTTCAAGTGCGGTCTTTATATTTCTTGCTTTAAGTGCTTCTACGAAAGGTCCTATATTTTTAATCAGAGCAGGGTTACCACCTGATATCGTAACGTGTTGATATTTATTTGGAGCGAGTTGATCTAATTCTGAAATAATATCTTCTGGTTCAAGTAATCGGATATCATCTTTAGCAGAGCCATCCCATGTAAAACTTGAATCGCACCAACTACATCTATAATCACAACCACTTGTTCTAACAAACATCGTTTTTTGACCAATGACTGCACCTTCACCTTGAATCGTTGGACCGAAGATTTCTAACACTGGTATTTTAGGCATTGTTGTCACCTTTCTTAGTTGGACGATAAACGACGTAACTTGTAGGTGTTTCTCTCACAAATACTTGTACACACTTAGGTTGATTATCGCGTTTATCTAGAGATGCTTGAACGATATTATAAATAGTTTGAGCAACTTGTTCAGTTGAAGGACTATAATTTTTAAATTCTTCAAAGTCATTTAAAAGTTGATGGTCATAACGTTTATGAATTAATGATTTTAATTCGCTAAAGTTCACTAAAAATCCCATTTTATCTAATTCGTCGCCAGCAATTGTTAAATTTACAAAATATGTGTGTCCATGTACGTTCAAACATTTACCAGCTTCTTCATGTGGAATATAATGTGCACTTGAAAAATTAAAGTCTTTATTTAGTTCGAAAGCATAAGGGTGTTGAACGCTCGGATAGATTTGTTGTAACATTATAAACTTCCTTTCGTTTCTAGGTATTGGTCTAATCCTTGTTTTCTTAATTTACAAGCAGGACATTCACCGCAACCATCACTCATCACACCGTTATAACATGTTAATGTTTTTTCTCTAACATAGTCTAATGCACCTAATTGATCACTTAGTGCCCAAGTTTCTTTTTTATTCAACCACATGAGCGGTGTATGAATGACGAAATCTTTATCCATTGATAAGTTAAGTGACAAGTTCATAGATTTAATAAAGCTATCTCTACAATCTGGATACCCGCTAAAGTCTGTTTCGCAAACACCTGTAATAATATGTTTAGCACCAATTTGGTATGCTAATGCACCGGCAAATGATAAGAATAGTAAATTACGTGCTGGAACAAATGTATTAGGTATGCCGTTTTCATCATTTTCTATTTGCATTGAATGGTCTGTTAGTGCGTTAGGGGATAGTTGTGAAAGTAATGACATATCTAGAATATGATGCTTTAATCCTTGTTCTTTAGCGATATCTTCAGCAATTTTAATTTCTAAATCATGGCGTTGGCCATATTGAAACGTCACTAATTCTACTTCTTTAAAATGTTCTTTCGCATAGAATAAGCATGTTGTACTATCTTGTCCGCCACTGAACACAACAACTGCTTTTTCATTTTTTAATGTTTCTGACATAGTGTTTCTCCTTTATAAAGGCATAAAAAAAGCCTGCCTTCTATAAAAAGGTAGACGTAGGTGTCTAGTTTTTTATAGAGGGTGTAAGCTAGTAACCTCTTAGTTTATTGAATATACAAATGATAATATAATCAAATTGTAAAAGCAAGTTTAGTATATGGTATGATTGACATGAAATTAACGAAAGAAGAGCGAATAAACATATGATTATAATGATAGATAACCACGATTCTTTTACATATAACATTATCGAGTATATTAATATACTGACGAAAAATGAACAAATAAAAATATTGAAATCTGAAGAGGCAACTTGTGATGTTGTACGTGCAATCAATCCAGATGCTATGATCATTTCACCTGGCCCTGGTCATCCAGATGATTATGTACAGTTAAAGGAGTTTCTTCAATCTATTTATACAGATATACCCATATTAGGTGTATGTCTTGGTTTCCAATTATTGATATCTACTTTTGGTGGTAAAGTCGTGAAAGGTCCACGTCCGGTTCATGGGCATACAGCAACGATTAAACATGATGGGGAAGGTATTTATGAAGGATTGCCTGAATCATTTGAAGTCGCGAGATATCATTCTTTAATTGCTGACAAACACTATATACCTGAAGGATTTAAGGTTTCAGCATGGTTAGAAGAAGGTATTCCGATGGCTATACGACATCAACATTTACCTATTGAAGCGGTTCAGTATCATCCGGAAGCAATATTAAGTGAATATGGATTAGAACAAATTGCGAATTTCTTAGTAAAGGCAGGTGTAGAGATTGAAGACGCATATACAATTTAAGTATATTTCAGACAGTCAAATAGAAGAGAAATTAGATTATAAATTTGAGAATCCAATTGTCATTAAATATGCAAGAACGATTGAAGAAGTATCAGAGCTTGTGCATGAAGCGGAGCGCTATCAAAAAGAAGGATACTATGTTGTCATGACTTTACCATATGAAAGTGCAGGAGCTTTTGATACAGCGTTAAATGTTTATAAAGCGTCTCAGCATTATGGGAGTATTCAAGTATTCGAACAACCCGTCTCACACTTTAATGATAAAACGCATCATACATATATTAATGAACATATTGAATGGCGAAGAACAGATTCAGATGAACGTTTAGCAAACAATATACATGCTATTCAAGATGAAATCAGACTTGGAAATACGTATCAAGTTAATTATACGACACAACTTGAATCAGAACCGATTCGTCATGGTTATGACTATTATCAATCACTCACAGAGGATGCTAATGGAGATTATCAAGCATATATTGAGCTTGAAGATGAAACGATTATATCGATTTCTCCAGAACTTTTCTTTCAATATGGTCCTTATCAACAAATGCCAAATACAGTATTAACGAAACCTATGAAAGGTACAATTTCGAGAGGGAATCATAAAGCAGAAGATCAAGCAAATTATGAACGACTGAAGCATTCTCAAAAAGATAGAGCAGAAAATGTTATGATTGTAGATTTGCTTAGAAATGATTTAAGTAAAATTTCTGAAGTTGGTACGGTTAATGCAATTGATTTATTTAAAATCGAACCTTATCAAACGGTATATCAAATGACCAGTACGATTCGAAGTCAATTGAAAGCACAATATTCATTATTTAAACTACTTCAAGCGCTGTTCCCATGTGGCTCGATAACGGGTGCACCAAAAGAATCAACGATGACCATTATCAAACGATTAGAGAATAGATCAAGAGGTATTTATTGTGGAACGATAGGTTTGTTGTTACCAGATAACAGAATGATTTTTAATGTTCCAATTAGAACGATACATTCAAATTCAGAAAGAGCAGTTTATGGCGTTGGAGCTGGTATCACAATAGATTCAAATGCTAAAGCTGAAATTGAGGAATTCAAAATGAAATCTAAAATACTAGAAAGTAGACATGTAAATCTTATTGAAACGATGAGATTAGAAAATGGAATAGTCCAAAGACGTCACGAACATACGCATAGAATTTCTACAAGTGCTAAAGCGTTAAATATTCGATTTAATAAAGATGAATGGGATACTATGCTTAATGACATGGTTAATACTTATGTAGATGGCACATATAAAATAAGAGTTGAATTAAATTCGGATGGTACATTTAATGCTGAAACTTCACCAATAGTTGATTCAACTCAACCTTTAACCGCTCAGTTGTTACCGAGTACACCAGTTTCTTCTATATATACGATACACAAAACAACTGAACGCCAGCATTTTCAACATAATCATGATACAGATGTCATATTGTATTATAATGAAGAAAATGAAATAACAGAATTTGATATTGGTAATGTCGTTATTAAAATAGGTGATGCATATATCACACCTCCATATCATGGGCAATTTTTAAATGGTTGTATGAGGCAAGCGTTATTAAAAGATAACCTTATCGAAGAAAAAAATATTACTGTGGAAAAGTTAATCAAAGATATCGAAAGTTCAAATTGTGAAATTTACATGATTAACAGTTTGCGAGAATGGACAAAAATAGATTTAAAATTATGATGGTAATATATAGATACAAATAGTAAAATAGTAAACATCATATAAGGACGGGTGAAAATAGATGTTCTTAACATTATTATATTTAGTAATAGTGATTGTTATAGCATTTTACTTAAAGCGCATCGTTTTAAGTGAATTGAGAAAAGAAAAAAATAAGCAAAGTTTTGCGTATTTATATATTGGATTTGCCGTTGCAATTGTTTTTGTAGGCTTATTTGTAAATCAATTAACACATGTATTTATTGATTTAACAGATGTATTTTATCGTAAATAATGATGCTTTATATATAGCAGAATAGAATGAGGTGTCTTAAATGCGCATATATCCTAAGGGCGATTCTGCATTAACTGTAATGAGCGATCGTGAACCTTCGAGACAGCTAACGCATGAAATTAATGAATT
The DNA here is from genome assembly GCF_022386965.1 of Mammaliicoccus sp. B-M6. Classification (NCBI taxonomy): domain Bacteria; kingdom Bacillati; phylum Bacillota; class Bacilli; order Caryophanales; family Staphylococcaceae; genus Mammaliicoccus; species Mammaliicoccus sp. B-M6. The sequence continues at coordinate 71,538 of NZ_JAJNHJ010000003.1, read as the reverse complement.
TAGATTAGAAATATTAAGTCAAGATATGCCTTTTATAGATGAGGTTATACCTAGTGAAAATAGTTTAATGGTTGTGTATCATCCTTATAGCATGATGATGAATCATAATATTAATGAGCCATTTAAATATATGACTGAATTTGTAGAACGCATTATTTATCAGAAAAAGCAAGACATTAATGATAGAGAAGTTACAAAGGAATCGATTATGATAGATGTCGTTGTAGGTGGCGAATATGGTCCAGATTTCGATACGTTAACGGACTTGTCTGAAGAAGAACAAAGACAAGTGTTAGAATCTAGTACGTATTTTGTTTCAATGATTGGTCATACTCCAGGATGTCCTTATTTATCTGGTTTAAGTCATCGATTGCATTCAGGTAATGCACAGTTCAAACAATTTATCCCTAAAGGATCATTGTGTATCGAAAGAGATAAATTATTTATTACGACAACTGATACAAGTGGTGAATGGCCAGTCATTGGTTGGACGAATGTTGAAATATACGATAGACAAAATAATATTTGTAAGCTTAATTTTGGTGATGATGTCATCTTAAATATTGTAGATCAACTACAAAGCAAGGATGGAGGGTATAAGCCATGTCATTAATTATTCGAGAAGCTGGACTATACTCTTCGATTCAAGATTTAGGAAGGCAAAAACAACAACATATTGGCATTGTTAAAAATGGCTCAATCGATCAATTAAACCATAGACTCGCTAATATGCTTGTAGGTAATGAAGAAGGCGAAGCTTTAATTGAAATGACGATTAAGTTGCCGTCTATCCAATTTACAGAACCAACTTTAATCGCATTTACGGGAGCTAACTTCCCAGCATTTGTAGATGGTAAGAAAATAGCTCCATATAAAATTCATTTAATGGACAAAGGTGAAGTATTAAAGTTTGGTGAAGCATCTAAAGGTACGAGAGGTTATTTAGCAATTGCAGGTGGTATTGTTGCTGAAGAATGGTTAGGTTCAAAATCTACAAGTATCCGTTTAGAAATGGGTGGCTGCCACGGTCGTACTTTACAAGCAGGCGATGAAATTGAAATTTGCCGTAACTACACACCATTACAAAAAAAGCTATTTGAAAACCTAGAAGATAGCAAAACAGCTTCATGGGGTGTTGATCAATATACATTATCGTTAAATTATTTAACAGATATATTCCATGTTATATCGGGAGAAGGTATGACGCACTTTAATGAAGCGGAAATCAAGCATCTAGAGAGTCAAGTTTATAAAGTATCTAATCGCTTTAATCGAACAGGATTAACATTAGAAGGGAACTCCGTTATTAATCGTAGAATTGTCGATCAGTCATTTTTAAGTGTTAAAAAAGGAACAGTTCTATTAAATGAAGGGAACCAACCGGTCGTAATGTTGAATGATCATCAATCATTATCGAGCTATCCTCAAATTGGAACAATTGCTTCTTATCATATCGATAAATTAGCACAAAAAAAGCAAGGTTCAAAACTCATCTTTAAGAAATTAACAATACAAGAAGCGGAACGCAATATGAGAAAGCATGCTCAATTCGTTAAGCAAATAAAAAACGGCATCAGATATAAATTAAATGAAGAATTAAACAAGTAATTTCCATGTGTGAATTGTGTCTATTGTGTGCACTTTTTACACATTTCTTATTTGTATTTTAGGTTTTTAGTTGAAATTTATTGTAAAATAGTATAAATTATAATACTGTACATTAAATATTACAAGAATATTACAACCTTCAATAATATGTAATGAAATAATAATGAAAATTGATATGAGTTGAGATACGGAGGAACGGTATGAAAACTAAAAATAGGAAGATAGGCGTCTTTACTTTCTTCTTGCTAACGATTTTAGCAATTTCACTAAAGACTTATTTTGCCTATTATGTAGATTTGTCACTCGGGGTTAAGGGACTCGTACAGAATTTAATTTTATTAATGAACCCATACAGCTTGATTGCGCTAATATTGAGCGTATTCTTATTCTTTAAGGGAAGAAAGTCGTTCTGGTTTATTTTTATCGCTGGATTTGTATTATCGTTCTTACTATATGCGAACGTCGTGTACTTTAGATTCTTTTCAGATTTCTTAACATTTAGTACTTTGAATCAAGTAAGTAACGTAGAATCAATGTCTGGTGCAGTATATAGTTCATTCTCTTGGTACGATTTTATATATTTCACAGATACGATTATTTTCTTATTTGTGTTGATCTTTAAGAGAAATAATTTATCAGTTAAAGCATTTCCTAAGAAATTTGTCCCAGTTGTTATGGGTGTAGCTGTAGCACTATTTTTCTTAAACTTAGCATTTGCTGAGTCAGACAGACCAGAATTATTAACACGTACATTTGACCATAAATATTTAGTTAAATATTTAGGACCTTATAACTTTACAGTTTATGACGGGGTTAAAACGATTCAAAATAATTCACAAAAAGCATTAGCAAGTGAAGATGATTTAACACAAGTTAAAAATTATACAAAACAGAAGTATCAAGAACCTAACAAAGAAACATTCGGTATCGCTAAAGACAAGAACGTTATTAAAATTCACTTAGAAAGTTTCCAATCTTTCTTAATTAACTTCAAAGTTAATGGTGAAGAAGTAACACCTTATTTAAACTCTTTAGCAAAAGGTGATAAAGGTTACAAATACTATCCAAACTTCTTCCATCAAACGGGGCAAGGTAAAACAGCCGATTCAGAATTAACGATGGATAATAGTATTTTCGGTTTACCACAAGGTTCAGCATTCTCATTAAAAGGTGACAACACTTATCAATCACTACCAGCAATTTTAAATCAACAAGGCGGCTATGAAACATCGGTTATGCATGGTGATTACAAAACATTCTGGAACAGAGATCAAGTGTACAAACATTTTGGTGTAGATAAGTTCTATGATGCAACTTATTATGATATGCAACAAAAAAATCTTGAGAACTTAGGCTTAAAAGATGAAGTATTCTTTGATGAATCCATTGCACATCTAAAAGAACAAAAAGAACCATTCTATTCTCATTTAATTACGTTGACTAACCATTACCCATTCACATTGAGTAAAGAAGACGCAACGATAGAGAAACCAGATACAGGTAGTGCAACACTAGATGGATACATTCAAACAGCTCGTTATCTAGATGAATCATTAGAAAAATTCATGACAGAACTTAAAAAAGAAGGTTTATATGATGATTCAGTAATCATCATTTACGGAGACCACTATGGTATTTCTGAAAACCATAATAAAGCAATGGCTAATTTACTTGGTGAAGATGAAATCACACCAGCTAAATTCATGGACTTAAACAGAACACCATTCTTTATGAAAGTACCAGGTCTTAAAGGTGGTGTCGATGAAACATACGGTGGCCAAACTGATGTAATGCCTACATTATTAGACGTATTAGGTATTAAATCAAACAACTACATTATGTTTGGTACAGACTTATTAGCTAAAGGACACGATCAAACAGTTGCATTTAGAAATGGTGACTTTATAACGCCAGAATATAAATCAATCGGTAGCACTGTGTACGACAATAAGACTAATAAACCTATGAAGACGAAACCTAAAGATTTAGAAGAAAATAAAAATAACGTCGAAAAAGAACTCGAATTATCAGACCAGTTATTACACGGAGACTTATTCAGATTCTATGATAACCCTGACTTCAAGAAAGTTAAGCCATCAAACTATGAATACAAATCCGGTAACGGCTATCAAGAAAAATAATTATGAGTCGATGAGTACCACAAAATCATGAGATTTTGTGGTACTTTTTTTGTTGGGAATGGGGGTTGTGGGGTGTGACTAGGAAAAGTACTTTTTAATATGGATTATGAGATAGAAGATGATGTGGATGATGCAAGATATAGGGTAAAGATGTGAGTTAAAGTTGGAATAAACTCACAAGATTGGGAAAGATGTGAGTAAAAGATGCAGTAAACTCACGAGATTGTAAAAGATGTGAGTTAAAGTTGTAGTAAACTCACATCTTTTCAAAAATTATATAATTATTTAAGAATGAACACTTTTGATTAATTAAAAAATATCCAAGTCATGGCTTAACTCCAACTTAAGCCAAGAGGTAGCGCAAGTCGTAGCTTAACTCCTAACTTAAGCCAAGAGATAGCGCAAGTCGTAGCTTAACTTCTAAATAAAGCCAAGAAATCGCTCAAGTCATAGCTTAACTTTCTAATAAAGCCAAGAGATGGTCCAAGTCATAGCTTAAGTCCTGCATAAAGCCAAGAGATAGCGCAAGTCGTAGCTTAACTTCCTAATAAAGCCAAGAGAACGTCCAAGTCATAGCTTAACTCCAACTTAAGCCACGACATTCCCAAAAACATCGACATCCCCAAAATCCCCAATATCATTACCATCCCCAACCCCCACATCTCCCACATCTCCCTCAACCCCCACTCACCAACACATTAAACAATGAAAAAATCCCAATCGTCCTCACGATTGGGATTTCTATTCTATCTAACCTAAAGCAACGTCTAGTATCATCATTATTGTGAAGCCACCCATTAATCCTAATGTTGCTAAGTCAGTGTTGTTACCTGACTGTGATTCGGGGATGAGTTCTTCTACAACGACAAATATCATTGCGCCGGCTGCGAATGCTAATGCATATGGTAAAACTGGTGTCGCGATGACAACTAGTAATGCGCCTAACATTGCGAATACAGGTTCAACTAAAGCTGAAGCTTGACCATAGTTAAATGACTTCCATCTTGATAAACCTGATGCACGGATTGGCATCGAGAGTGCTGCGCCTTCAGGAATGTTTTGTATACCGATACCGATTGCTAAGCCGAGTGCGCCTAATAATGTTGCGCCTTCATTTCCAGTTGCTACACCACCGAAAGCAACACCGATAGCCATACCTTCAGGAATGTTATGCAATGTGATTGCTAAAAATAGCAAAGTGTTTTTGCCTAATTTAGTATCTGGTCCTTCTACTCGCTGACTTTTATCAACTGCGTTTTGGTGTGCGTGTGGTATGACAAAGTCTAATAGTCTAATAAACAATCCGCCTAAAAGAAAGCCGATTGCTGCTGGTAACCAAGGCATTGCTAAATGTGAACTTTGTTCTATAGAAGGTTGTAATAAAGACCAAAAACTAGCTGCAATCATGACGCCTGCAGCGAATCCTTGCATTGTATTGATAACTTTTGTGTCTATATTTTTGAACAAGTAAACGAACGATGCACCGAATGCTGTTAGCAACCATGTGATGATACCTGCGAATAATGCTTGCAAGTATGGTGGTAGTTCTGTAAAAATCTGTTGCATAGTTTTTGCTCCTTCATATCTTTTGTGTGAAAAAAAGTGTATAATATATTAATTGAAAACTGAGAATACTAAAGGATGTTAATTCATGGAAGCATATAAAATTGAAAAACTTAATAAGCAATATGGTGACAAAATTATTTTTGATGATTTAGATTTATCCATTTCTTACAAAGAACGCATTGGTTTAGTTGGAATCAATGGAACAGGGAAAAGTACTTTGCTTAAAGTTATTGCAAATATTGATGATGATTATGATGCGAAGACATCTTATCCTAACCAATACCAAATTGCATATGCAAGCCAAAAGCCTGAACTTGATGAATCTTTAACTGTAATCGATGAAGTATTAAATAACGAAACTGAAATGACGAAAGTGATTTCTAAATATGAAAATGCTTTAAATCAATATCAACAGACGGGTGAATCTAAGGATTTAGATCTTATGATGAAATATCAATCTGATATGGATCGATTAAATGCATGGGATTACAGTGCAGACGTTAAAACTATTCTATCAAAACTAGGTATAAATGACTATCTTAAAAAAATATCTACATTAAGTGGTGGTCAGAAAAAAAGAGTTGCATTAGCAAAAGAATTAATACGTAAACCAGATTTATTATTATTAGATGAACCGACAAACCATTTGGACATTGAAGGAATTGAATGGCTCGTTAACTATATTAAACAATACCCCCACACAATCATGTTTGTTACACATGATCGTCATTTCTTAAATCAAGTTTCTACAAGAATTGTTGAACTTTCAAATGGTAAACTCACAAGTTATCCAGGTAATTATGAAGCGTATATTGAAGCAAGAGCTGAAAAAGAAGAAATTGAAGCACAACAACATGTTAAAAAGAAAGCGCTGTATAAACAAGAATTGAATTGGATGAGACAAGGTGCTAAAGCTAGATCAACGAAACAACAAGCAAGAATCCAAAGGTTTAATACGTTAGAAGAAGATTTATCAAATAGAAAAACACAAGGTGAAGCAAGTTTGAATTTAGCGCATTCTCGCCTTGGTAAACAAGTATTTGAGTTAGACGATATTTCTAAATCTGTTGGAGATAGAAAGTTATTTGAACACTTTACAACGATTATTCAAAAAGGCGATAGAATTGGTATTGTTGGAGAAAACGGTGCAGGTAAAACAACATTACTCAATATTATTAGTGGGTTAGATCAAACTTTTGAAGGTAATCTCATTACTGGTCAAACTGTAAAAATTGCTTATTTTAAACAGCAAGATGAAAGTTTAACTTCAGATAAGAGAATGATTGATTATTTAAGAGAAGAAAGTGAAGTTGCTAAAGAAAAAGATGGCACAGTTGTATCTGTTACGCAGCTGTTAGAAAGATTTCTTTTCCCAAGTCAAACGCATGGCACGCAAATTAATAAATTATCAGGTGGAGAACAAAAACGTTTATATTTATTAAAATTATTAGTTCACGAACCGAATGTATTAATTCTTGATGAGCCTACAAATGATTTAGACACTGAAACTTTAACAATATTAGAAGCTTATATTAATGAGTTTGGTGGAACGGTTATAACGGTAAGTCATGATAGATATTTCTTAAATAAAGTGGCCAATAAATATTGGTATATACATGATCAACAAATCGAACCTATGCTAGGTACATTTGAAGACTATTTAGAATATAAAAGAGAGCTTGAGAAAAAAGCAACACAGCAGCATAAAGAAGTTCAAAAAACAGAAACGAAACCTAAGACTTCAGCAAGATTATCGTTCAAAGAAAAGCGTGAACTAGAACAACTCGAGAAAAATATCGAATATATAGAAACAAGATTAGAAGAAATTGACCAAGAAATGGTTGAACATGCTACAAATTATGAAAAATTAAATGAACTCGCAAATGAAAAGACATCAATTGAAACGCAATATGAAGAAGATTATATGCGTTGGTCATCCTTATCAGACAGATTATAAGCGTATAGAGGTGTATATATAGATGCAAAATATTTTAAAAGAGTATTTCGGATATCAACAATTTAGAGATGGACAGAAAGAAATTATTGATAAAGTTATTGATCATCGTCCCACTTTAGGTGTTATGCCAACAGGTGGCGGTAAATCGATTTGTTATCAAGTACCAGGTCTATATTTAGATGGATTAACGATTGTAATTAGTCCATTGATTTCATTAATGAAAGACCAAGTTGATAGCTTGAGATCGATGGGTATCAAAGCTGAATTTTTAAACAGTACTTTAACAGCTAAAGAGAAAAAAAGAGTAGAGAATGAACTTGTCTCAGGACAGTTGAAATTTCTATATATTGCACCTGAAAGATTTAATCAACCACAGTTTATACAAATGTTGAACAAATGTAATGTACAGCTTATCGCATTTGATGAAGCACATTGTATTTCGAAGTGGGGACATGATTTTAGACCAAGTTATCAAGAAGTGATTACACATGTTATGAGCTTGCCTCATCATTTTAGATTGGTGGCATTAACAGCAACAGCTACTAAAGAAGTACAAGAAGATATTTCTCAAAAATTAGGTATTGCTGAAAGTGATATTGTTGAAACGTCTATTAAACGTGAGAATTTAACGTTTAAAGTGAACAATACATATCAGAGACTTAATTTTGTTAAAGATTATGTGAAGAAAAATATTCATCAATCAGGTATTATTTATTGTTCTACTAGAAAACAAGTTGAACAATTAAGTGAAACATTTGATGATTTAGAAATTAAGAATGTGATGTATCATGCTGGCTTACCAAAAGATGAAAGAGAACGTGCACAACGTAAATTTATTGAAGATGATATCAAATTAGCAATCGCAACAAATGCTTTTGGTATGGGGATTGATAAATCAAATGTTAGATTCGTGATTCATTATAATATGCCTCAAGATATCGAATCATATTATCAAGAGGCTGGTCGTGCTGGTCGTGATCAGTTAGACAGTGAATGTATCTTATTATTCTCAGACCGTGATATAGACCTTCAAAAATTCTTCATTTCTTCAAGTTCTGCAGATGATGAATACAAAGAAAAGCAAGGCGAAAAGCTTCGACAAATGATTCAATATACGAAGACGACTAAATGTTTAGAAGCGATGATGATTCATTACTTTAATCCTGATGAAAAATTAGAAGAGTGTGGCAGATGCTCTAGTTGTTTACAATCAGAAAAATCCTATAACATGACAACTGAAGCACAAAAAATATTAAGTTGTATCGCAAGGTTAAAACAAAAAGAAAAACGTAATATGATTATTCAAGTATTAAGAGGTGAACAAACACCTCAAATAACATCTTTAGGATATGATGAACTCAGTACTTATGGCATTTTAAAAGATTATACGACGAATGAATGTCATCATTTACTAGATGAATTGCGTTATAAAGGCTATTTAAATGAACATAAAGAAATATTAAGTGTTGACCAAGATGCAATGGATGTATTGCGTGGAAAAGTTGAAATTATGACTACACCATTTAAATCTAAGCCGAAAGAAATCGTTGATATCCAAACAATTACAGATGTTGATAGATCTTTATTTGATCGATTAATAGAAGTTAGAAAAGATTTAAGTAAAGAATTAGAAGTTTCACCACTTTCTATATTCTCTGACCAAATTTTAGAGCAATTTGCTAAACGATTACCTGAATCTAAAAAAGAAATGATTTTAATAGACGGTATTGGTAGTTATAAATTGAAACACTATTGTCCGATATTTATTGAAACCATTAAAAATTATAAACAACCCATTTAAGAAGAATAGGCATTTTATTGTGAAATTAGGGTAAATAATATAGAAGAAATTCTAGCACTGATAAAAAAGAGGAATGTGGTGTCTATTAATGATTAAGTTTGAAGCTGTTTCAAAGATATACGGGGATAAGAAAGCAGTAGACAATGTAAGTTTTAATATTAATGAAGGTGAATTCTTTGTACTTATAGGACCTTCTGGGTGTGGAAAGACTACAACACTTAAAATGATTAACAGGCTAATACCTTTATCAGAAGGGTTTATATATTTTAACGATAAACCAATAAGTGATTATGATGTTGCGGAGATGCGATGGGATATTGGATATGTACTCCAACAAATTGCACTATTCCCGCATATGACGATTAAAGAAAATATCGCGCAAGTACCAGAAATGAAGAAATGGAAAAAGAAAGATATTGCTAATAGAGTCGATGAATTGCTCACTATGGTTGGTTTAGATCCTGAAACATATCGAGATAGATATCCAAGTGAGTTATCTGGTGGACAACAACAACGTATTGGCGTTATTCGAGCACTTGCTTCCGATCCGCCAGTTGTCTTAATGGATGAACCATTTAGTGCACTAGATCCAATTAGTAGAAAGAATCTACAAGATGATTTACTTGAACTTCAATCGCAAATTAAAAAAACAATCGTCTTTGTAACGCATGATATTGAAGAAGCGATGAAAATGGGAGACCGTATTTGTTTATTGAATCAAGGACATGTGGAGCAAATTGGAACGACAGAAGACTTTATTCATCGCCCTAAAAATGATTTCGTAAAATCATTTATTGGTAATGTGGATGCGCATGTATTGAAGCAAGTGAAGCTCGGTGATATTGCGCAACCAATTTCAGACGTAAATACACAATCTATTGATCAATATCCTAAAGTGTCACCAGATCAAACAATTGATGACATATATGGATTATTGGCAGAACACGAAGCGATTGTGATGGATTCAGAAAATACAGCACCTAGCCATATTGTGACAAGACAATATGTGTTTAGTTATTTAGCTGAAAAGAATAGAGGTGTTTCTTCATGAATGCATTAATCGAAACACTTTCAAGCCGTAAAGGGCAACTTTTAGAAACGTTAATTGAACATATTCAATTATCATTTATTGCACTTTTAATCGCAGTCGTCATCGCAGTTCCGTTAGGTATATTACTGACAAAGACTAAAAAGCTAGCCGAAGTTATTATTAACATCGCAGCTGTTTTACAAACAATACCATCTCTTGCTTTACTAGGTTTAATGATTCCGCTATTTGGTATAGGACGTATACCGGCAATTATTGCACTTGTTATATACGCGTTATTACCGATATTAAGGAATACATATACCGGTATTAAAGAAGTAGACCCTTCGTTAATTGAAGCGGCACGTGGTATAGGTATGAAGACTGGTAGAAGATTGTCTAAAGTTGAGTTACCACTTGCAATGCCAGTTATGATGGCTGGTATTCGAACAGCTATGGTATTAATTATTGGTACAGCAACATTAGCAGCTTTAATTGGTGCTGGTGGTCTAGGGGATTTAATATTATTAGGTATTGATCGAAATAATACATCTCTTATATTACTAGGTGCGATTCCTGCAGCTATTTTAGCGATTTTCTTTGATGTATTTTTAAGAATTTTAGAAAGAATTTCATACAAAAAATCTTTAATTATTCTTGGAACAATATTAGTTATATTCTTATTATCTGTGACGATACCTTTATTTGCTCAAAAAGGTGATAAAATTACTTTAGCAGGTAAACTAGGATCTGAACCAGAAGTTATCACAAATATGTATAAGATTTTAATTGAAGAAGAAACTGACAACACTGTTGAAGTTAAAGCAGGTATGGGTAAGACTTCTTTCCTATTTAATGCATTAAAGTCTGACGAAATAGATGGATATTTAGAGTTTACAGGTACAGTTCTTGGTGAATTAACAAAAGAAACACCGAAATCAACAACAGAGCAAGAAGTATATAATCAAGCTAATAATAGTCTTGATAAAAAGTTTGATATGCAATTGCTTGAACCGATGAAATATAATAATACGTATGCTTTAGCAGTTAAAAAAGAATATGCTGAAAAACATAATATTAAAACTATTTCAGATTTAAGTAAGGTTGAAGATGAAATTCGACCTGGTTTCACTTTAGAGTTTAATGACCGCGAAGATGGTTACAAAGGTATTCAAAAGAAATATGATTTAAACTTTAAAGATGTTAAAACAATGGAACCTAAATTAAGATATCAAGCGCTTGAAAGTAATGATATTGATTTAATTGATGCATATTCAACAGATGCTGAGCTTAAAGAATATGGCATGGTTGTCTTAGAAGACGACAAAAAATTATTCCCACCATACCAAGGTGCACCACTTATGAAAAAAGAAACAATTAAAGAGCATCCAGATGTGGTGAAAGCTATGAATAAATTAAAAGGCAAAATATCTGATGAAGAAATGCAAGAAATGAATTATAGAGTTACGATCAAGGATGAAGATGCTTATCAAGTCGCGAAAGAATATTTACAGAAGAATGACTTGATTGATTAAATACCATTGATTTATGAAAATGATTAGGTCTATAATACTAATAAATTAACAAACGGTAAATTTCGGTTTACCGTTTTTATATTTCAACTTGGAGGTCTAAAAATGAAGCAACAATTAAGTGAATTACAAGCATACCAACCGGGGTTATCTCCGAGACAATTAAAAGAAAAGTACGGCATAGATGGAGACATGGTCAAACTTGCTTCAAATGAGAATTTATATGGTCCTTCACCAAATGTTAAAGAAGCAATCAAAGCTAATTTAGATGAATTATTTTACTATCCAGAAGTAAAACAATTTGAAGTGAAAGAAACATTAAGTACATTTCTCAATGTGAAGAAAGAACAAATATTCTTTGGTTCAGGTTTAGATGAAGTGATTATGATTATTTCAAGAGCAGTTCTTGAAAAAGATGATGAAATTTTAACGAGTGACATGACATTTGGACAGTATAGACATCATGCTATTATTGAAAGTGCCCAAGTTAAAACAACACCGATTAAAGATGGATATTTTGATTTAGATGCAATGTATGAACAAATTACAGATAAAACGAAACTGATTTGGATTTGTAATCCGAATAACCCAACAGGCACATATTTACCTCATGATGCTATAGAAGCATTTATTCAAAAAGTACCAGATGATATTATCGTTTTAATCGATGAAGCATATATTGAATTTGCTGTTGCTGAAGACATGCCAAATAGCTTAGAATTGCTTTCAAAATATAATCAAGTCGTTGTCTTACGTACACTTTCTAAAGCGTATGGATTAGCAGCACAACGTATTGGTTATGCAATCGCGAATGAATCATTATTAGACCAATTAGATATTGTCAGATTACCATTCAATGTAACGTCACTTTCAGCTGTTGCAGCAGATGCCGCGATTAAAGATCAAGCTTACTTAAAAGACATTACAACAAAGAATCGTCATGAAATTGAAAAATTCTTAAATGCACCTTTTAAAGAACATATTTACGATAGCCAAACGAACTTTATATACGTTAATACAGACGAACCTCAAGTATTATATGATTATTTAATAAAAGAAGGCTTTATTACAAGACCATTCCCAAATGGTGTGCGTATTACGATGGGCTTTAGTGAACATAACGATAAGATGATACAAGTATTAGAAGAATTCTTTAAAACACACAGTTCGTAATAAAGGAAAGGCAATACGTTCTTTGGTATACTAGTAGACATTGATATATAAAGGAGAAGGTATAATGACGAAGCAAACAATTGGTATCGATATGGATGAAGTGCTAGCTGACACAATAAAAAAACTTTTAAGACGTTACAATGAAGAAACTTCTTCTAATGTTACTATGGAAGAACTTAAAGGTACAAAAATCCGTAATATGATGCCTGAACATCAAGGTATTTTGACAAGTATTTTAAGAGAAGATGGATTTTTTAGAGACTTAGAAGTATTTCCAGACGCTGTAGAAGTTGTACAGAAGTTAAATGAATACTATGACGTTTATATTGTTACAGCAGCAATGGACGTACCAACATCATTTGCTGATAAATATGCTTGGCTAAGAGAACATATGCCATTCTTAGACCCTCAACACTTTGTATTTTGTGGAGATAAAGGTATCGTCAACACAGATTATTTAATTGATGATAATCCTAAACAACTTGAAAGCTTCAATAATCATTCAATTATGTATGCAGCAGATCATAATATTGATATTGATAAATGGCCAAAAGTTCAAAACTGGAAAGAAGTAGAAGCATATTTCTTAGGTGAAAACGGGGAATATAATAAACAACAAGAATCTTTATCAGAATCATATAAATAAAGTAAAAGACTGGGACATAATGTAATGTCTCAGTCTTTTTTAGTATCTTGGCAGTAGATGACTGAATTGAAATGCGCTTGTACCAAGGTTTTCCAACTCTAGTCATCCTTGCCGGGGCGGGACTACGAAATCTTTTTTTACAAATTAGATTTCTGTCCTGCTCCCTTTTTAATGTATGCCTTGCATAAGTTTTTTAATTTTTGGTGTCATTGATAATACAATAAGCGAAACGACAATAGCGATTGCGCCGATTAAACCAAAGTAGTTCTGTTGACCTAATGGCTCAATCAATTTAACTAATTGTCCGTTAATACCTTGTGCTGTTGCGTTCGTTAAGAACCAAAGACTAAGCATTTGTGCTGAAAAGGCTTTTGGTGCAAGTTTAACTGAAACACTTGATCCAGTAGGTGATAAACATAATTCACCTATAACACAAAGGAAGAAGCTGAGTACTAACCAAATTGGATTCATCAGTTCTGCTTGTTGCATCATCATTGCAATCATCATAGCAATAAATGAAATACCAGCGAATGCTAAACCAATTACAAATTTAAGTGGAGTAGAAGGATTGTATTTACCTAATTTTTGCCACAAGAATGAAATAACTGGTGCAAATAGAACGATGAAGATTGGGTTAATAGATTGGAACCAACCTGCTGGTATCACGAAATTAATGCCATATGCATTTAAATCTAATTGTGTATGTTCTTGCGCGAATACACCAAGTACGTTTGATCCTTGTTCTTGAATGCTCCAGAATAAAACAGAAGCTAAGAACAATGGTACATACGCAAGTAATCTTGATTTTTCTGTTTGATCTATATCAGGGCTTCTATACATAATTGTCCAGTAAACAAATGGTATAACGATACCGATAATTAAAACAATTAAACTGATTGAATTAAATGTAAGATGACCTGTTAAATATAAAATAGCTAAAAGAATAACAATACCGATTGCACTATATGTAAACATTTTAGCGTATTTAACTTTTTCTTTATGATTGAGTGGGTTAGAAGGATGATTTTCAACTTCCCCAAGACTTCTTTTTTGGAATAGAATGTATGCTACTAAAGCTAAAAGCATACCGAAAGCTGCGATTGAGAATCCTTGGTGGAAACCAACGCTTACACGTACTTTGTCGATAATAAGTGGTGATAATAAAGCACCCATATTAACTGACATATAAAAGATAACAAAACCTGCATCTAATCTATTATCATTCTTATGATATAAACCACCCACAACATTTGAAATGTTAGGTTTCATAAGTCCCGAACCTACAATGATTAATATCATAGAAATAAGAAATGCACCTAAACCAAATGGTAAAGATAACACTAAGTGACCTAGCATAATAAGTACTGCACCGTACATTAATGATCTACGAGAGCCGAGTAATCTATCAGCTACCCAACCACCTAATATACCTGTCATAAATATTAATGAACCATACATGGCCATAATTTGTTGAGCTGTAATTTTATCTAAACCTAGTCCGCCTTGGCTGACAGTAAAGTATAAATAATACAGTAAAATTGCACGCATTCCATAATAACTAAAACGTTCCCAGAATTCTACAAAGAACAATATACCTAAGCCGCGAGGATGTCCAAAAAATCCATGTTGAGGGACAGTTTCAACCATTTCCTCTCGCGTCATTTTGCCCATAAAAAATCGCTTCCTTTCTAAACTTCCCCTGATTGTCGGGTAAGTTTAAAGAACATTTTAACCCTATATGTTAGTAAATTCAATAAAATTTTAATGAGTTCTAATATTGTGAATATTCTAAAATAATTAATATATCAATAATAAGTATTTTTACACATATTAGTTAATTGTTTAATAGGTTTAGGGAGGGGGAGGATTTATGTGTGGGATCTTGGTGGTATCGTTAGGGACAGAATTCCGAGAAATGTCCGTAAGAGATAGCGTTCTAACTACCACAATTCAGAAAAATGGAAGTCAGAGAATTCTAATTACCAGAATTTGAAATAATGGAAGTTAGAGCATTCTAATTACCAGAACTCGAAATAATGGAAGTTAGAGCGTTCTAATTACCAGAATTCAGAATAATGGAAGTTAGAGCATTCTAACTACCAGAATTCGAAATAATGGAAGTTAGAGCGTTCTAATTCCCACCTAACTCCCACTAATCAAAACTTTCTTAATACTAAAAAAGGCAAGGACAACTTTTGTTGTCCTTACCTCGTAAATGGCTAGATCTTATTTTACGCCTGCCATTAATGTTTTAATTTTTGGACTTGCTACAAGTAAGATGATTGAAATGATGATTGCGAATATACCTGAGTATAAGAAATAATCATTTGAACTAATACTTGTATAAATTTTTACCATTTGAGCATTCAAACCTTGAGCCATAGCGTTTGATAAGAACCAAACACTCATCATTTGAGCTGTGAATGCTTTTGGTGCTAATTTAGTCGTTGTTGATAATGCGATTGGTGATATACAAAGTTCACCTAATGTTACTAATAAGAAACTTGCAAATAACCAAACTGGGTTAATTAATGTTGATGTGTCTGATAATGGAACGACCATAATAATATATGAAAGTCCTGCTAAGAATACACCTATAGCAAATTTATAAACAGTAGGTGGGTTGAATTTACCTAATTTAACCCATAATACTGAGAACACTGGTGCTAAAATAATAATGAAGAATGGGTTAAGTGATTGGAACCAAGCTGCTGGTATATTAAAATCAATTGCGCCACCTGTTAATTTAGCCATGCTTAATTGTGTCTTAGTATCTGCGAATTGTGCTAATACTGTAGAACCTTGCTCTTGAATCATCCAGAATGCTACTGCTGCAATGAATAATGGTATATATGCATATACACGTGTACGTTCATAATCTTCAGTCTTTTTACTTAATGAAATTTTTACGAAATAGTAAATTGGTAGAGCAACACCAAGTATTGAAATAAAGTTTGCGAAATTAGGCAATGTTAATTGTCCGAATAGACTTAGGATGAAACAAATAATTGCGATAATTACGACAGTGATACCAACAATTTTGACCATTTTTTTCTTTTCAGAAGATGATAATGGATCGGGTACTTCGATACCTGCTAAACCTAAATATTTCTTGTTTGTGATGAAATAAATGATTAAACCGATGAACATACCAACTGCTGCTACTGCAAAACCAGCATGGAAGCCTACGTTTACTTGTAACCAACCGATTAATAATGGTGAAATTAAAGCACCTAAGTTGATTGACATGTAGAAAATAGTAAATGCTGAATCCATTCTTGGGTCATTCTTTTCATATAATAAACCTACTGTAGAAGAAATGTTTGGTTTCAATAATCCTGTACCAATAATTAAGAACAATAGCGCGAATAATAGCAATGTAAAATTATTTGGTAGTGATAATAAGATGTGACCAATCATGATGAGTATTCCACCGTAGAATAATGCATGACGTGTACCAGTAATTCTATCAGCAATCCATCCACCAATAACACCACTCATATAAACAAGTGCACCGTAGATAGAAACGATTTGAAGTGCTAAACCTTGATCAATACCAAAGCCGCCTTTTGCTACTGAATAGTAAATGTAGTAGGCAAGAATAGCCTTCATTCCATAATAACTAAATCTTTCCCAGAATTCGGTAAGGAATAATGTAGCCAAGCCTTTAGGATGACCAAAGAAACCTGTACGTGGTGTACTTTGGATAATTTCCTCTTTAGTATAATGTTTGTTACCCATTTTTTACTTCCCCTCATAATAAACTGTATTCATTTTTAGATGTACTTAAAATTAGCACATGTTAAATTGTAATGCTTTCGCAAAATAAACACAAGGTAAAGATTAACAATATTCATACAATAATGACTATTAAAAATAATAGCGTCAATAGTGGCAAGGCTTAAGATAAATGTGAACAAATTTTTAAAATTGTAAGCGTTTTCTTAATTGGTGAGTAATATGTTTTGAAATGTGAAATTTATACATATAAAAAACCGAGTCATGTTGAATATGACTCGGCTATATATTGAATTATTATCTGTTGTCGATATTTTCAGGATATAAATCGTGGTTCATCATACGGTACTCTGCCATTTTTTCGTATTTAGAATCTGGTCTTCCATAGTTTGTATAAGGATCGATAGAAATACCACCACGTGGCGTGAATTTACCTAAAACTTCTATATAATGGGGATCCATTAATTCTATTAAATCATTCATGATAACGTTCATACAATCTTCGTGAAAATCACCATGGTTTCTAAAGCTGAATAAGTATAATTTTAATGATTTAGATTCTACCATTTTAATGTTTGGTATATAAGAAATATAAATTGTCGCAAAATCAGGTTGTCCTGTGATAGGACATAAAGAAGTAAATTCTGGACAATTGAATTTTACAAAGTAATCTCTACCTTGATGTTTATTGTCGAACACTTCTAATACTTCAGGTTTGTATTGATCATGATATTGATTGTTTTGATTCCCTAATAACGTAATATCTTTTAATTCGTCTTTGTTTCTTCCCTCTGACATTATGATTCTCCTTTATTAATTGCTTCTTTAGGTTTAGGATTTCTTTGGGCTTTCTTGAACATATAATAGCCTGCTAAGAATATAATAATGTATCCTAAATAACTGAGTAAATCTGGTACTTCTTTAAATAAGATGAAACCGAGTATGGCACTGAATATGACAGATGCGTATACAAATATTGAAATATCTTTTGCTGCTGCGAAACTATAGGCAATTGTTATACCGAATTGACCAACTGTTGCAAAGACACCTGATAACAATAATATGATGACTTGTGAAAGTGTCATAGGTTCAAATGTAAAGATGACAAATGGAATTAATGCGACCGTAGAAAAGAATGAAAAGTAAAATACTGTTGTATATGATTTTTCACGTTGTCCTAAAGGTCGTAGGGCAGTATAAGCACCTGCAGCAAAAATTCCAGATAATAAACCGATAACTGCTGGCATCATATCTGAATCAAATGTAGGCTTAATTATAAACAATGCACCAAGAATCGCTACAATCATTGCAATTACTTGGTATTTGCGTGCTTTTTCATTTAAAAATATCGCGCAAAGTAGTATAGTCCAGAATGGGTTTAATTTCATTAACATATCCGCATCACTTAAAACCATGTGATCAATCGCATAAATATTGAGTAATACACCAATAAGTCCAAGTGTAGAGCGCAAAATGAGTAACGGTTGATTTTCTAATTTACCGAAAAATGGTGCTCTATACTTCATGACAAAGTAAATCGGTACAATCATTGCGATGAGGTTTCTAAAAAGTGATTTTTGAAAAACTGGTAAGTCACCAGATAATCTGAAGAATACTGCCATTAAACTAAAACCAATCGAAGAAATGAGTATTGCAATTATTCCTTTTACTGTGGAATTCATGTAAACACCTTCTATTTTTTATCAATGAACATATATTATCATAATTCACTTTAAAAAGTATATGACTTGTTCGTTGATTGTTTTCGACAAATAAATTTTTATGAAAGCAATTTTCAAATGTTGATATAGCAACGCTTAGTCGAAACAAGAAGAAAGTCAACCCTATTTTTTTAAAAAATATAAGGTATTATAAGTGTTATGAATCATTTAAAGTGCTATAATGAATCACATAATATAGTATGTGCTTATAAAACGTAACACTATATCTTGTGTTTTGTGCATTTGAAATAAAAATGAATAAAGTGTTCATTTTTTTGTATTTTTTATTTCATTTATACAGTTGTATAAGCATTTACATGTGGTAGGTGAAAGTTTATGAAGATAATTTATTACTCTTTAACTGGTAATGTACGACGGTTCATACAGAGAGCAGGATTGTCTGACACAATGGCTCTCACTGAGGCAAACAAGACAAATGAAATAAATGAACCATTTATAATGGTTACAGGTACAATTGGATTTGGCCAAGTACCTGATACTGTACAAGATTTTTTGAAAGTGAATCATCATAATCTTAAAGCAGTAGCAGGTAGTGGAAATAGAAATTGGGGACAGAATTTCGCGAAAGCTAGTGAAGAGATCGCGAATCAATATCATGTCCCTTTATTGATGAAATTTGAGTTACACGGTAACCAAGCTATAGCAGATGAATTTAAGGAAAAGGTGGTTAATCTCAATGAAAATGATAAACAAACAAAAGAAAAATCATATTGAATTAAACAATAAGGTAACAAAGAGAAGAGAAGACGGCTTTTTCGATATTGAAAAAGATCAAGAAGCATTAGAAGTATATTTAGAAGAAATTGCAGAAAAAACAATTCAATTCAATGATCCTATTGAACGTTTACACTTTTTAGTTGAACAAGACTTTTATTATGACTTATTTAAAGAATATAGTGAGACATCATTAAAAGAGATTAACCAGTTTGCAGATTCAATTCCTTTTCAATTTGCAAGTTACATGTCAGCTAGTAAGTTCTTCAAAGATTACGCTTTGAAGACTAATGATAAATCAGAATACCTTGAAACATATAAAGAACACGTTATTATTGTTTCTCTATATTTAGCTAAAGGTAATGTTGAACAAGCTAAACAATTTGTTGAAGGTATGATTGAACAACGTATTCAACCTGCAACACCAACATTCTTAAATGCTGGTAGAGCTAGACGTGGTGAGTTAGTAAGTTGTTTCCTATTAGAAGTAGATGATAGCTTAAATTCAATTAACTTTATTGATTCAACAGCTAAACAATTAAGTAAAATTGGTGGCGGTGTAGCAATCAACTTATCTAAATTGCGTGCACGTGGTGAAGCTATTAAAGGTATTAAAGGTGTCGCTAAAGGAGTATTACCAGTTGCTAAATCACTTGAAGGTGGCTTTAGTTATGCTGATCAACTTGGTCAAAGACCTGGTGCGGGTGCAGTATACTTAAACATCTTCCATTATGATGTATTAGAATTCTTAGATACTAAAAAAGTGAACGCAGATGAAGATATTAGATTATCTACTATTTCTACTGGTTTAATCGTTCCATCTAAATTCTTTGATTTAGCTAAAGAAGGTAAAGATTTCTATATGTTCGCACCACATACTGTTGAACGTGAATATGGTGTGACACTTGATGATATCAATCTAGATGAATACTATGATGAACTTGTAGCAAATCCTAATATCATTAAAAAAGCTAAAGATGCACGTGATATGTTAAATACAATTGCTCAAACGCAATTACAATCAGGTTATCCTTATTTGATGTTTAAAGATAATGCGAATAAAGTACATCCTAACTCTAATATCGGACAAATCAAAATGAGTAACTTATGTACAGAAATATTCCAATTACAAGAAACGTCAATTATTAACGATTATGGAACTGAAGATGAAATCAAACGTGATATTTCTTGTAACTTAGGTTCATTAAATATTGTAAACGTGATGGAATCAAAGAAATTCCGTGATTCTGTACATATTGGTATGGATGCTTTAACAGTTGTATCTGATGATACAGATATTAAAAATGCACCAGGTGTAAGAAAAGCAAACAATGAGCTACATTCTGTAGGTTTAGGTGTTATGAACTTACACGGTTTCTTAGCTAAAAACAAAATTGGTTATGAATCAGAGCAAGCTAAAGACTTCGCAAATGTATTCTTCATGATGATGAACTACTATTCTATCGAACGTTCAATGGAAATTGCGAAAGAAAGACAAGAAACATATGTAGATTTCGACAAATCTGATTACGCTTCAGGTAAATACTTTGAAAAATATATCCAACAAGATATTAAACCTGAATACGATAATGTTGCGGCATTATTTGAAGGTTTCGATATTCCAACTGCAGAAGATTGGAAAGCATTAGCAGAAGCTGTTAAAGAACATGGTTTATACCATGCATATAGACTTGCTATTGCACCAACTCAAAGTATTTCATATGTACAAAATGCGACAAGTTCTGTTATGCCAATTGTCGACCAAATTGAAAGAAGAACATATGGTAATGCAGAAACATTTTACCCAATGCCATTCTTATCACCTGAAACAATGTGGTATTACAAATCAGCATTTAATACAGATCAAATGAAATTAATTGATTTAATTGCAACGATTCAAGAGCATGTAGACCAAGGTATTTCTACAATTTTATATGTAAATTCTGAGATTTCAACACGTGAACTTTCAAGATTATACGTATATGCTCACCATAAAGGCTTAAAATCACTTTACTATACACGAAATAAATTATTAAGCGTTGAAGAATGTACAAGTTGCGCAATCTAATCAATTTAATTAAGATAGGAGATCTAACATGAAGGCAGTAAACTGGAATACACAAGAAGATATGACGAATATGTTTTGGCGTCAAAACATCTCACAAATGTGGGTTGAGTCAGAATTTAAAGTATCTAAAGATATAGCAAGTTGGGAAACATTAACAGAACCTGAAAAAAATGCTTTTAAAAAGGCATTAGCTGGTCTTACTGGATTAGATACACATCAAGCTGATGATGGCATGCCTCTAATCATGATGCATACGAAAGACTTACGTAAAAAAGCAGTGTATTCATTTATGGGTATGATGGAACAAATACATGCGAAAAGTTATTCACATATATTCACGACATTATTACCATCTAGTGAAACAAATGAATTATTAGATAAGTGGGTTGTTGAAGAACCACACTTGAAATATAAATCAGAAATGATCGTAGGTAATTATCATAAATTATGGGGTAAAGAAGCTTCAATTTATGATCAATACATGGCTAGAGTATCAAGTGTGTTCTTAGAAACATTCTTATTCTACTCAGGTTTCTACTATCCATTATATTTAGCAGGACAAGGCCGTATGACAACTTCAGGAGAAATCATCCGTAAAATTTTACTAGATGAATCTATTCACGGTGTATTTACTGGTCTAGATGCACAAAGTTTAAAAAATGAATTGTCACAAGACGAACAAATTAAAGCAGATAGAGAAATGTATCGTATGCTTGATTTACTTTATAAGAATGAATACGAATATACAAAAACATTATATGATGAAATAGGATTAACAAATGATGTTATGAACTACGTAACATATAATGCGAATAAAGCATTAGCTAATTTAGGATTTGAACCATATTATGAAGAAAAAGCGTTCAACCCAATTATTGAGAATGCATTAAATACAAGTACTAAAAACCATGACTTCTTTAGTGTTAAAGGTGACGGTTATGTACTAGCATTAAATGTAGAAGCACTTAAAGATGAAGACTTCATCTTTGATGAAAAGTAAAAAATTAAGTAGTAGTCTAGGACATGTACCTTGTCCTAGGCTATTTTTTATGAGGATAAAAAGTTAACATATTTTTCAATATTTATTGGAATTTATGTGATATTTATTGTTTATAATGAAGATAATATATTGAAAGGTGGGTTATATTCATGAAAAGAATATTACTAGGGGTATTAACTGTATTGGTCATTTCTGTGCTAGCAGCATGTGGAAATGACAAGAAAGAGGATGAGCATCATCATTCAGAACATAAGTCTTCTGATAAACCTCAAGCTTTGGAAGTTGCTTTAGATGTGCCTAAAGAAGCTAAAAGTGGTGAAGAAGTAGAGGTTTCAGCAAAAGTGACACTTGGTGATGAAAAAGTAAAAGATGCAGATGAAGTGATGTTTGAAATCGTTAAAGATGGGGACAAAAAATCTTCAGAAATGAAGAAAGTTAAAGAAAATAAAGATGGTGTATACACTTTAAAATATAAATTTAAAGAAGCGGGTCAATACAATGTAACAAGTCATGTTACTGCTAGAGATCAACACACAATGCCAAACAAAGATATTAATATAAAATAATTATAAAAGAGTGGTGGAATTTAATTCCATCACTCTTTTTTATAAATGGCATTGCATTTAGTCATATTCTTCATTACAATAGAGATAATGATAATCGTTATCAACTAAAGAGAAGTAGGGTGTGACATGGGAAAGTTTTTAATGCGTTTAGATGTTTTAATCATATTATTAGTAATTGCAACGTTCTTCTCTATTTTTATAGGTGTTTCAGAAGTAAAACCTTTACATATATTAAATTTAACTGACGAACAGAAGAACATTTTAGTGTCGAGTAGAATTCCGAGAACAGTCAGTATTATTATTTCAGGGAGTTCATTAGCTATTTGTGGACTGATTATGCAACAGTTAACAAGAAATAAATTCGTTTCTCCAACAACTGCAGGGACAATGGATTGGGCGAGATTAGGTATATTAATTTCTCTTATCGCGTTTCCAGAAGCCAATATACTACTTAAATTATTATTTGCTACATTATTAAGCTTATTTGGAACAATGCTATTTATGCAAATTCTCCGTAGAATTCAATTTAAAGATGTTATTTTTATACCTTTAGTTGGTATCATGCTCGGAAACATTGTGTCGAGTTTTTCTTCTTTTGTTGCATTACGTACAAATGCTGTACAAAGTATTGGTAATTTTATGCAAGGTAATTTCTCAATTATTACAAGCGGTAGATATGAAATTCTCTATATTAGTATTCCGTTATTGATTTTAGCGTTTATATTTGCGAATCAATTTACGATTGCTGGTATGGGTAAAGATTTCAGTGTGAATTTAGGACTTAATTATCAAAAAGTTGTCAATATTGGACTTATCATTGCATCAATTATTACAGCACTTGTTGTTGTAACAGTTGGTATGATGCCATTCTTAGGATTAATTATTCCTAACTTAGTTTCAATATTCAGAGGAGATCATTTGAAAAATGCATTGCCACATACAGCAGTATTTGGTGCATTGTTTGTGATGATTTGTGATGTCATAGGAAGATTAATTATATTCCCTTATGAAATTACAATTGGTTTAACAATAGGTGTGATTGGTAGTTTCATATTTATAGTATTGCTGATGAAAGGACGTTCAAGAAATGCTCAATAAATTAACCCCCATACATAAATTAATCCTTTTATCTGTGTTAACGCTATTAATTGCAGCACTTTATTTACTTTATAACATTAATCCTAATATATTGGAGTATCAATTAACCGGACGAGTTAGAAAAGTTATCGCAATGTTATTAGTAGGTGGCAGTATTGCAGTTTCGACGGTTATTTTCCAAACAATCACGAATAATAGAATTTTAACACCTTCCATTATTGGTTTAGATGCAGTCTATATGTTTATTAAAACGTCTTTAATATTTTTATTTGGTTCCACATCGACAGTCGTACTGAATAATCATCTTAACTTTTTAATTACATTGGTAGGTATGATTCTATTTAGTTTATTCTTATTCCAAATATTGTTTAGGTCTAAAGATCAAAATGTATTCTTCATATTACTATTAGGTATTGTTTTTGGAACATTCTTCTCTAGTTTCTCTAGTTTTATTGAAATGATGATAGATCCTGAAGAATTCTTATCAATACAAAGTGCAATGTTCGCGAGCTTTAGTGCAATAAATGAAGGTTTACTTACGATATCAGGCATTGTTTTATTAATTATGATATTCATTGCTTTTAAGATAAAGAACTACTTAGATGTATTGTCATTAGGAAGAGATCAAGCCATTAACCTTGGTGTTAATTATACAAATGTGACGAGATGGTTGATGGTTATGGTTGCACTACTTGTTACAATTTCAACAGCCCTTGTTGGACCCATTACATTTTTAGGTCTACTAGTCGTGAATTTAGCACATGAATTCATCAAAGAATTCGATCATAAATACATATTACCGGCTTCAATACTCATCAGTTGGATAAGCTTATTTTTAGGTCAATGGGTCGTGGAGCACGTGTTTGAAGGTAATACAGAAATTAGCATCATGATTAACTTTATAGGTGGCATTTACTTTATATTCTTAATTTTAAAGGAGCGTAATGTAGCATGATTAAAGTCGAAAGATTAACAAAAGCTTATCATCAGCATAAAGTTGTTGATGAAGTAGATATAGAAATTGAAAAAGGGAAAATCACATCATTCATAGGTCCAAACGGTGCAGGTAAAAGTACGGTCTTGGCTATGGTCAGCCGCTTAATTGATAAAGATAACGGTAAAATTACGATAGACGATCAAGATATCGCTTCAATGAAAAGTAATGAACTTGCTAAGAAACTAGCAATTTTAAAACAAGCTAATCATACAGAACTTAAGATTTCAGTAAGACAACTTGTGAGTTTCGGAAGATTTCCATATTCAAAAGGTAAATTAAAAAAAGAAGATCAAGCTATGATTGATAAAGCGCTAGATTATTTAGGACTCACTGAAATTCAAGATAAATACTTAAGTGAACTATCAGGCGGTCAAAGACAAAGAGCTTATATCGCGATGACGATAGCTCAAGATACAGAATACATTCTATTAGATGAACCATTAAACAATCTAGATATGAAACATTCTGTACAGATTATGAAAATCTTAAGAAGACTTGTGAAAGAAATGAACAAGACAATCGTAATTGTTATACATGATATTAATTTTGCTTCATGCTATTCAGATAGAATTATCGCGATCAAAGAAGGTAAAGTTGAAATCGCTGGTATTAAAAACGATGTTATTTGTGAAGATGTATTACGTGACATTTATGACTTAGAAATTAAAATTCAAGAAATTAATGGTCAACGTATTTGTGTCTATTTTGATGATGAATACATCGAAGAAGAAGAAATTAAAACATTAGCTATGTAGCAAAATTGATACAACATTGAAAGGAGTGATGTTCGTAGTTTGTTGGGCAATAGGGTTTTGGACACATAATTTATCATAATATTTGAAGGAGAGACATTGATAATGAAAAAAGTTTTCAGTTTTATTTTAATTGCAGTATTATCAGTTGTACTTGTAGCATGTGGAAGTAATTCAAGTAGTAAAGAAAAATCATCAAAAGGTGATACGAAGAGTGAGTCTAAAACAGTAGAAATCCAATCGAAATATCAAATTCGTGGTGAAAAGAAAGATGGCAGTGATTCAAAAACTATAGAAGACAAAGTTAAAGTACCTGTTAATCCTAAAAAAGTTGTAGTATTAGACTACGGTGCTTTAGATACAGTTGAAGCTTTAGGTGCTAAAGATGCAGTTAAAGGTGTACCTAAAGGTGAAGGTGGCGCATCATTACCAAAATTCTTAGATGCATTCAAAGGTGACGACATTGTAAACACAGGTTCAGTTAAAGAAGTAAACTACGATAAAGTTGCAGAAATTCAACCAGACTTAATCTTATTCTCTGGTCGTACAGCTGGAACTGAAGTACAAGATGAATTGAAAAAAGCAGCACCAGATGCAGCACGTTTATATGTTGGTGCAGATGATAGCAATTACTTAGAATCAGTAGAAGAAAACACAACTAACTTAGGTAAAATCTTCGACAAAGAAAGCAAAGCAAAAGAATTAAATGCTGATTTAGATAAAAAAGTAAAATCTGCTAAAGATAAAGCTAAAAAATCAGACGACAAAGCAATGTACTTATTAGTTAACGAAGGTGAATTATCTACATACGGTCCAGGAGCTAGATTTGGTAGCTTAATCTTTGATGTATTAGGTGTTACACCAGTAGATAAAGATATTAAAGCAAGCGGTCACGGACAACCAGTAAGTTATGAATATATCACTGAGAAAAACCCTGGAATCATCTATGCTATGGACAGAGGTCAAGCAATCGGTGGTAAATCAACTGCTAAGAAAGCATTATCAAACGACGTAATTAAAGATGTAGATGCAGTTAAGAACAATAAAGTTGTTAACGTAGATGCACAATTATGGTACTTAGCTTCAGGTGGCGTAAGAACAACTGAAAAACAAGTAGACGAAGTTATTAAAGGTTTAGAATAATAACATAAGAAAAGCATGGGACGCGATGTCCCATGCTTTTTTATTTATTCTAAAGGTTCTCCGATGATTCGAACTTCTCTTTTAAGTTCTACACCAAATTTTTCTTTAACGACTTTTTGAACGTGTTTAATGATGTTCTCATAGTCTGTAGCAGTTCCGTTATCAACATTAACGATAAATCCAGCATGTTTGGTAGAAACTTCTACACCACCTATTCTATGGCCTTGTAATTCAGCGTCTTGAATAAGTTTACCAGCAAAGTGGTTTGGTGGTCTTTGGAACACGCTTCCGCATGAAGGGTATTCTAAAGGCTGTTTATCTTCACGACGTTGTGTTAGATCATCCATAGTCGCTTGAATGGAATGAATGTCACCATCTTGCAATTTAAAAGTTGCTTCTAGTACGACTAGGTGTTTACGTTGAACAATACTTGTACGATAGTCCAATTCTAAGTCTTCACCTTTAATGATATGCAACTGACCAGTATCATCGACTGCTTTAATATGGTCGATACAATCTTTGACTTCACCGCCATATGCACCAGCGTTCATATATACTGCGCCACCGACAGATCCAGGTATACCACAGGCAAATTCTAAACCAGTTAAATGGTGATCTCTAGCACGTCTTGAAACATCAATAATTGCTGCACCGCTTCCACATGTAATAGATTGATTTTTCACCGTTATTTGATCGAATTGTAATAAGCTTATAACAATTCCTCTTATACCACCATCACGGATGATAATATTAGAACCATTCCCCAAAAATGTAAGTGGAATTTGATTGTTATAAGCAAATTCTATTATCTTTTGTACTTCTGTATAAGAAGTAGGTGATAAGTAGAAATCTGCATTGCCACCAGTTTTTGTGAAAGTATATTTTTTAAGTGGCTCATTTACTTTTATAAGGGATTTTGGGAGAAATTTAGAAAGCTCCTCCAAAATTGTATGATTCTCCAACGCACGACGTCCTTTCTGTATTATGCTCTCACACTATTATATCAAGATTTATCATCTTAAGCGAATGGGTTATTTTTTATGTTTTTGAACAAGTTGTTGAAACCATTTTTGTTTTTGAGCTTCGTAATCTTTTATACTATTTGCTTCAAGTAAAGCAGCTTTCTTAAATGATTCAAATGTTTGTATGACATCTGTATTATTTGTTAAAAGTGACTCTACAGTTAAATAATCATATAACATTTGATTGTTTTGTTCAACAATATGTAAACGTGCTGTTTGCTTCAAGCTTATCATGTCTTGGAATTGAGCCATCATGACTTTTTTATTGTAACCATTATGTAATCGATATATGCGGTGATAATTGAGTCTTTTTTCGTCAAGGCTTGTAATATCGTGAAGAGACTTAACTGTAACAAGTACATCTACGATAGGTTCTGTAACATATTGTGTTTGTTTCGTACCACCGATATGGAATACATCTATCACTGGCGTATCAAGTAAATGTATTAATAATTGTTGAATACTTTCAAAATTTAGTTTAAAATCATCTGATGATTGTAGTTGAATAAAGGGTTGTGGAAGTTTAAGCATAATAGCTCCTTTCTAAAATCCATGCATGAATATACTATATAACATTTTCATTATCCATGAAATTATGTATAATACAAGTGAAACAGGGGTGCAATGATGAAAATTAAATTATTTTATTTAATGATATTTGTTCTTGTTTTAATTATTGCAGCTTGTGGTAACGAATTACATTCAGATCTTCAAAAGTATAAAAGGGAAATGAAACCTATTTATAAAAAAGAGAATTCAATTCTGAAAGATATAGATAAATTAAGATTAAATCAGTTAGATCAACTTATTGGTACGGAAGTAACAGTTGAAAAACGTAAAGAATTGAATGAACTTCAAGATAAACTCGAAAAGCAAATTATACCTGAAGTTAAAGATCTTAGTAAACAAGCTCATAATATAAATGTAAGCACAAATGAGGTTCAAGATGCTCATAATATTTACATGAGTAATATAGCAAAGAAAGAAAAAACGTTAGAAGAATTAAATGAGTATATTTCATTATTTAAACAATCCATCCAATCTAATGAGAAAATATTAGATTATACAGATGTATTTGAACAGAATAAATCAGATGCAGAGAAAAATGCTAAATTAGCTAAAAATAATCCTGAAGATAAAGAAGATTATGATGCACTTGTTTCTGTTATTGATAAGAATAGTGAAGAATTAAGTACGAAAGCTAAATATTTAAATGATACTCAAAATGTGCAAGATAGAGCGGACTATATTGAGAAAGATATTATCCCGCTATTTTCTAAAAACATTAAATCGCTAAATCAAACGAATATTTCATCTAAACGTGTTAATCAAATGAGACAAGCTCAAATTGAAGTGTACTATACTTTAATTAATTACTATAAAGAACGTAAAAAAGGCATTCTTATTGAAGATAAACTTCAAAAAGTTCAAGTACAAAATGGCGTAAGTTCTCAATTTAGTTACTTAGGTAAAGATGAAAAGTACAACAAAGCGATAGAAAGATTAGATAAGTAAAACACACCAAAAACATTGTTTTATGTAATCGGTGTGTTTTATTTTATTGCTTATCAATTGGATCTTTAGGTTTGTCTTTGTTGCGCTTTGATAAATATATATTTTTACCTATAAGTGAAATGAACCATATAGAAAATGCTATTACAAGAATATACGATAATGCAGGTTGGTTTTTAAAATCAAATAAAAATAAGACAGAAATAATAAGTAAACATGCATTGATCGTATCAATCATACCCCATCTTTTAATAAGTACGGGTGAAGTATTTTTGGACAAATTTCGCACCTCCTTAATATATATTAACAAGTATACCAAAATTGTCTTGTGGTTAATATTATAGATTACGGGTAAAGATAATAAAGATAATTATTAAAAATAGAATTTGCCATATAAATGGATAAATGATATAGTGTTCAATTGTATTGGTTAAATTATGATAGAGGTGAATTAAAATGGTCGTGAAATTAACTTCCATCGATCAATTTGAAAAAGTACTCAATGATAATCCAAACGTATTTGTTATGAAACATAGCAGTACTTGTCCTATTTCAGCAAGTGCATATGATCAATTTAACAAATTCTTATATGAAAGAGATATGGATGGTTATTACTTAATTGTTCAAGAAGAAAGAGAATTGTCTGATTATATAGCTGATAAAACTGGAATCAAACATGAATCCCCACAAGCATTTTACTTTGTTAATGGTAATGCTGAATGGGATGCAGATCATGAAAATATCACAGTCGCAAGTTTATCGAAAGCAGAAGAGTAAGTGAAACATATGCAAACAGTCTGATTGGACTGTTTGTTTTTTTGTTAATTGAAGTAAAAAACAGTATAATGAATTAAGATAAAAAGCATGAGGTGAAAATTATGAGAGTATTAGTTGCGATGGATGAGTTTGATAGTATTTTATCTAGTTACCATGCAAATCGATTTGTCGAAGAAGCAATAAAGTCTCAATTTAATGAAGCAGATATAGTACAAGTCCCATTATTTAATGGTCAAAGAGAAGTTATAGATTCAGTATTATTATGGCAATCTGGCACTAAATATTCAGTGGATCATCATGACGCTTATATGAGACCAAAGTCGTCTTCATATGTTGTAACAGAGAAAGATATTATCGTTATAGAAGTGGGTAAAGTCTTAACTTCAAGTGAGGATATTATTAAACCACTTGAAACTTCATCATTTGGACTAGGAGAAGTGATTTTAGAAGCGCTGAATGAAGACAGCAAAGAGATGCTAATTTCAGTCGGTGATGTCGCAAGTTACGATGGTGGACTTGGTATGTTACAAGCATTAGGTGCTAAATTCTTTGATGCTGAAGGTAGTTTTATAGATGTTAGCAAAGGTGCTAAATGGATTAAATATATAAGAACAATTGATTTATATGATTTAGATAAAAGGTTAAAAGATAAAAATATCAAAGTCATAACAGACTTTGAATCGAAGTATTATGGTAAGAATAGTCGCATCATGAAAGAGCAAGCAATCAATCAAATTGCTATTGAAGATGCTGTCTCAATTGATAATGCTTTATGGTATATAAGTGAATTATTTAAGAACCAACATAAAATCTTATTAGGTAAAGAAGAACGCGGTGGTGCAGGAAGTGGCTTAGCTGCCTTGTTTAATAGTCTATGGGACGCGCAACTTGTTACAGGTGGAGATGTCGTAAATGAGCTTACTTATTTAGATAAGTTGATTGAACAAGCTGACTTAATCGTATTCGGTGAAGGATTGAAACCTAATCAACAATTGTTAGAAACGACATCTGTTAGAATTGCTGAACTTTGTAACAAATATCAAAAAGTCAATATTGCGATATGCGCAACAGATGAAAAGTTTGATCAATACTTAGAACAAGATGTAACAGCAATGTATAAAGTATTTAATAAAGATCAATATTCAATGAGTGATTTAGAATTAGGTATAGCTTTAAGACATTTAACAACACAATCGCTAAGATTATTAAAAGCTAATATATAAAAATAAGAGCCTGAGACACTGTAATTGTCTCAGGCTCTTATATATTGTTTTAAGACTGTTGTTCAAATTCTGATACGATACCGACTATCGTATGGACTGCTTTTTCCATAACATCAATAGAAGCATACTCAAATGGTCCGTGGAAGTTTGCGCCACCTGTAAATAAATTAGGTGTTGGTAATCCCATGAATGAGAGTTGTGAACCGTCTGTACCACCTCTAATAGGTTCAATAATAGGTGTCATACCTAATGATTTAATAACTTTCTCAGGTATGTTTACAAGTTCAGGTTGTGGTTTGATTTTTTCACCCATATTGTAATACTGATCTTTGATTGTTACAGTAATCAATTCTTGATCATATTTATGATTTAATACTTTTGCGATATCTAATAAATGATTTTTTCTACGTTCGAACTGTGCTTTATCATGATCGCGAATAATATATTGTAGCGTTGCTTTCTCAACAGTACCTGACATGTCAGATAAGTGATAGAAGCCCTCATAGCCTTCAGTATGTTCAGGTACTTCATCACTAGGCAATTGGTCATTAAATGCCATTGCTAAAGTATTAGCATTAACCATTACATCTTTAGCAGAACCTGGATGTACGTTTACACCGTTAACTTCAACGACTGCAGAAGCGGCATTAAAGCTTTCGTATTGTAATTCGCCTTCTAAACTACCATCTAAAGTATAAGCAAAATCAGCGTTAAATCGTTCAACATCAAAATGATGTGGACCTCTACCAATTTCTTCATCTGGTGTAAAGCTGAATCTAATCTTGCCGTGTTTGATTTCAGGATGTTCTAATAAGTAAATGATCGCTTCCATAATCTCAACGACACCAGCTTTATCATCAGCGCCTAGTAAAGTTGTACCGTCTGTTGTCATTAATGTATGACCAATCACTTTTTCAAGTTGTGGGAAAGTCTTCGCGCTTAATACTTTATCAGTATTACCGAGTGTAATATCTTCTCCGTTATATTGCTCTACAATAACAGGATTAACATTTGATGCATGGTAATCTGGAGACGTATCAATATGTGCCAATAACCCTATAGTAGGTACATCCTTTTCTGTATTTGACGGTAAAGTGGCCATTAAATACCCTTTATCGTCTACGTCAACTTCAAGATTTAATGCTTTAATTTCTTCTTCGAGCATACGGATTAAATCCCATTGCTTTTCAGTAGATGGTGTACTTTCACTTGCTGCATCAGCTTGTGTATCTACTTTTACATATCTTGTTAATCGATCAATTAGACGTTGTTTCAAATTGCTCGCTCCCTTTACATCTATTTACGTTATTTATTATACGCTTTTTTGTTTCTTAGAAGCAAAAGAATGTTTTGCTCTGACATAGATTTGAAAAATGATTTCAGAGCATAAAATACCAAACGCGATCGCACCAGAAATAAGCGTCGCTTGTAGTGTTGTATTAATGGCAACATCATAATTGTTGATTACTAAGTTTTTAGTTGCATCATACGCTAAGCCTCCTGGAACGAGAGGGATAATACCGGCAACTATAAAGATAATCATTGGACGCTTGTAATAGCGACTCATAATATGACTCATTAACGCTAAGGCAAAGCTACCATAGAATGATGCTTGTACTTTATCGATGCCAAAGTCTAACGAAATGGTATAAATCATCCAGCCCATCGCACCAACAATACCACATGCTATTAATAGTCTCTTAGGTGCATTAAAAATGACAGAGAAAAATAACGTTGCGGTAAAACTTAACAAAATTTGATATATATAATCTAGCATTTAAAGCACCTCCTTAACTAAGTAGTAATACGATTGCAACACCAGCACCAATAGCAAATGCCGTAAGTGCCGCTTCTACACCTTTAGATATACCTGCAAGCAACTGTCCTGCCATTAAGTCTCTGATTGCATTTGTAATCAAGACACCTGGTACAAGTGGCATAACAGACGCGATTGTAATTAAGCTTAAATTCACGCCAATAAAGAAATTCACACTAATGGTTGCGATTGTAGCAATAATTAATGAACTAATAAATTCTGTGAAGAATTTAATTCTAATCGTATTATGGACGAGGGACATCGTTAAATATCCAACACCACCTGCAATCAATGAAGGGATGACTTCAGCTTGTTTACCACCAAACATAGGTAAGAAACAGGCTGATGCTATCGCTGCAGCTAATACTTTTAACCAAAATGGAAATTGTAATGAAGCATGATGTAAATGGATCAGCTCTGATTTAGCTTCATCAATCGTGAGTTCATTGTTAGCTATCTTACGTGATATTTGATTCGTTAAAGAAATTTTCTCTAAATCGGTCGTACGTTCATCTATTCTAATCAGACGTGTGTTTGTTCTGTCATTAAGCGAGAATATAATCGCGGTAGATGTTACAAAGCTATGTGTATTTTCTAAACCATAACTTGTAGCGATTCTTGCCATTGTATCTTCAACTCGATATGTTTCTGCGCCACTTTCTAAAAGTATGCGACCGGCAGTCATGACAACATCAATGATTTTATTTTCATCTATAATCGTGAAGTCTTGTATCTCTTCCATAGTAACCTCCAGTTTCGTATTGAATTTTATGTAAATAATCAAATTAAAAACAATTCAACAAAAAACATAGAATTGCTAGAGGCAATTCTATGTTCAGTTTATAACTTAATAATTGGATTGAACATTACTTTGTTTTGACCTTGTAATTTGGCTTCATGTAACATATCATCCGCATCTTTAAATACGCGACGTTTCGATTTGTTATCTTGCTCACTTAAATAGCCTACACCAATTGAAACAGATAGTTTAATTGTTTCTTTGTTAGGTAAGTGGAAAGTAGATTGTTGAACGCTATCTCTAATGCTTTCCGCTAATTTAATAGCACTATCTAATGTTTCGCCAACAAGAATAATTGAAAATTCTTCTCCGCCGTTACGAAAAGCTTTAACATCTTTAGGTAAATAGTTGATTAACAATTGCGACATTTGTTTTAAGACCGCGTCTCCAGCCTTATGAGAATATGCATCGTTCACGTCTTTAAATCCATCAATATCAATCAATAATAATGCCATAGATTGGTCTTGTTCAGTTATTTGTTCAGTCGTCTTATTTAAATAGCGATCGAACTCTTTAACATTTCCTAAACCTGTTAAGTAATCAACGGATTCTTCATTTTCATATCTTGAAATTAAATTTTTCAAGATCCAAATGTCTCTATAAACACTTGCACTAATAATACTTAGGATAAAGGAAACTGGCACAAGAAACAACCATTCATTGAGCCATGCATCAGGATTTAAAAAGATAAGTGTTATCGCAATAATCATAATGCTGATTAAATACAATAATTGAATACTCACGAAATCACTTTGTTTAAGAAAAGGACCTATCATCCCAACAACAATTGCAATAATCAGTAAATGGATATCTTCTAAAAAAGGTGTACCCATTACAAATATGTCAAATAGTACAATAACTACGGCACTTAAAACAGAATAAAATAAATTAGTAAATCTTCCTAAGAAGAGAATAGGTATAAAACTTAAAGAGAATGCATAGTCATGATACTGTATAGGATTAGATATTAATAATATTGAAACACCAGTCATTAAGATGGTGATATAATTTTGTGAAAAAGTCACAGTTCTCGTTTCGCTATATTGTATTCGATGGTATAGATAAAATGCTGCAATAGTTACAGATATATTGAATATAATTGCTTGTATCATTTAACACCATCCTTCATTTAGTAAGCCATATGATATTGTAATCTATTAGATTGCTTTTGTCACGATATAACAGGTTATTTTGTTAAAAAAGTTTCTTTTTTCACATGTTTGCTTATAAAGTTAGTTTATACGTAAAAATATTTGATTTCAAAAATGTGGTATACTATTGTTTTTATAGCATGTAGAATGAAATTTTGATATTCTAGAAGTAATGTTTTAATCAAATTCGGTGCAACTACAAAATGAAGGTGACTCAATGTTTACTTTACAACTAATATTACTAACTATGATTGTAAGTTTAATACTAACACCTTTAGTTATCGTTCTTTCTATTAAAATTGGTGCTGTTGATATGCCAAATGTTAGAAAAGTTCATACTAAACCCGTATCAGTATTAGGTGGCTCAGTCATTTTAATATCTTTTCTCATCGGTTTATGGTGGGGGAAACCAGTAGAACATGAAACAATTCCTATTATATTAGGTGCGATTGTTATCTATATTATAGGATTAGTAGATGATTTGTATGATATGAAACCACTTGTTAAATTAGCAGGTCAAATTGCTGTATCTTTAATCGTCGTTTTTAACCACGTCACATTAGATTTTATTACATTACCATTTGGTGTAGTAATTGAATTTGGAATCTTTAGTATTCCAATGACAATCTTCTGGGTTGTTGCAGTAATGAATGCAATCAACTTAATAGACGGTTTAGATGGCTTAGCTTCAGGCATATCATGTATCGCTTTAGTAACAATAGGATTTATCGCAATATTACAGCAGAACATCTTTATTATGATGATATGTAGTGTGTTAATAGGATCATTATTAGGATTCTTAGTATTTAACTCACATCCTGCTAAAATTTTCTTAGGTGACAGTGGGGCATTACTATTAGGTTATATAATCGGTGTGTTATCACTATTAGGTTTTAAGAACATTACATTAATATCGCTATTCTTCCCAATGGTTATACTAGCAGTACCATTTATCGATATGTTATTTGCAGTAATACGTAGACTACATAATCGTCAATCTATCGTTCAGGCAGATAAATCGCATTTACACCATAGATTATTAGATTTAGGCTATACACATAGGCAAACCGTCATATTAATTTATATGATTGCCATCTTATTCAGCATATCAAGTGTCATCCTTTATTTATCACCACCATACGGCGTATTAATGATGTTTATAATGATATTAATAACAATAGAATTAATAGTAGAATTTACAGGACTCGTAAATGCAAATTACAGACCAATATTAAACTTATTAACAAGAACAAAGTATAAAAAAGAACGCTAATGTCGATTAGCGTTCTTCTTCTTTATTATATGGAAATGGTAGTGCGATGATATCTTGTCTGTTTAATTCGTACTTACCTTGGTTGACTTCGTTTAGGAAATCAATAAATGGTTCTTCTTCTGATGCTATTACATGTATGGTGTATGTTACTTTGTCTGTATATGCAGTATCTACAAGTTGATAATCAGTTTGTTGTAACTCATGCTCGAAGCGTCCTGTTTGATCATAGTCTAATGTTACTTCGAATGGTATTGCATCTAATAAAATAATTCTGCCGACTTCTTTAATAACTTGGCTGACTGCACTTCCATATGCACGTATTAATCCACCTGCGCCTAATTTAATACCACCAAAATATCTTGTAACGACAACAACAACATTATGGAGTTGTTGTTTTTTTAATACTTCTAACATAGGCACGCCTGCTGTTCCTGATGGTTCACCATCATCATTTGCTTTTTGGATAAGCATTGTAGGACCGATAACATAGCTAGAACAATTATGTGTTGCATCATGATGTTCTTTTTTCTTTTGTTGTATGAATGCTTTCGCTTCTTCTTCAGTTTCTGCAGGATGAATGCTCGCGATAAATCTCGATTTATTAATGACAATTTCAGTTTCATGTGCTGATTTGATTGTAATTAGTCCTTCTGCCATGTTAATACTTCTCCCTTTACATCGTAATCTGTTACGATTATTATATACTATTGAAATTAGTCGGGAAAGGATTGTATGAATTGAAGAATAAATTATTGATGTTGTGCTTAGTG
The DNA here is from genome assembly GCF_022386965.1 of Mammaliicoccus sp. B-M6. NCBI lineage: Bacteria > Bacillati > Bacillota > Bacilli > Caryophanales > Staphylococcaceae > Mammaliicoccus > Mammaliicoccus sp. B-M6. Next base: position 33,926 of record NZ_JAJNHJ010000003.1, on the reverse strand, counting down.
TTGTCTATCGTGTTAGCAGCTTGTGGATCCAAAGAAGAGGAGAAACAAACGACTGACGAAGCGGATGATAGTCAAGGTGTCCTATTAGATGACAAAGGAAATCCGAAAGATGCGATTCAAGTAAATAAAGATACTGAAAAAGCAGTCAAAGAAGCTATTGAAAAAAATAGAAAATCTTTAAATGATGGTGATGTAGAAGCTTACATTAAAACAATCGACACAGATTCAAAACAACTAGACGTTAAAGAGGAAGAAAAAGTGTTGAAAGATACACTTAAAAGTTATAAATTCGATAAAAAAATATCCAATATTAAGTTTTTAGAACAGAAAAAAGATCAAGTGGTTGTATTCTATAATGTGGAAACAACAGCTCATCCTAAGAATGGAAGTAAAGATGAGAAAAAAACATTTAACGAAGTTGTGACGCTTGTTAAAAAGGACGGCACATATAAATTTTCTAAAATGGCACAGGCAGCAATTTAGTTCATAAACTTCTTTTCAAATAACCAAGAATTAGATATGATGAGTATGGAAGAGAATCAAGGAGGATAATTTTATGAAGATTGCTGTTATAACAGATTCAACAGCATATTTAGATCAAGCATATATAGATAAATATAATATTAGAACAATGGCGCTTAATGTTATATTTAATGATGAAGTTTATAAAGAATTGTCAGAGATAAGTACAGAAGATTTCTATAAAAGAATGAGAAATGAAAAACAATTACCGACAACATCTCAACCAGCTATGGGTCAATATGTGGAATTACTTGAGAGTTTGAGAGACGAAGGATATACAGATGTGATTGCAGTTCACTTATCAAGTGGCATAAGTGGTACATATCAAACAGCTGTGACGTTAAACGATATGGTAGAAGGTATAAACGTACATGCATTTGATTCTGAAATCTCTTGTTCAGTACAAGGTTTCTATGCTTTAAAAGCAGCTCAACTTATCGAACAAGGTATGACAGTTATTGATAATATTCTAGAACAATTAGAGACTATGAAACAAACAACTAATGCATATTTTATAGTAGATGATTTAAATAACTTGAAAAAAGGTGGCCGCTTAAATAGTGCACAAGCATTAGTTGGCACGATGTTACAAGTGAAACCATTGTTACACTTCGTTGATACAAAAATTGTCCCTTACGATAGAGTGAGAACAAAGAAAAGAGCAATGAAACGTATTGAAGAACAATTAGCTAAAGAAGTTGAAGGTTATAAAAACTTATCTATTGTTATTATTGAAGGAAATGATAAAGAGACAGCACTTTCTTGGAAAGCGCAAGTTGAAGAACAATTCCCTGATGCACAAATTATAATGAGTTATTTTGGACCAGTAATTGGGACGCATTTAGGAGAAGGTTCATTAGGTTTAGGATTCACAACGACCGAATTAGATTTAAGTATATAATATAACTACATCACAAAAAGCCCAGGCTTTTTGTGCTTTTTTTATGGAGGTTAGTATGAAATTATACGGACGTATATGCCGAGATTTAAATGATATAACGACTGAAAAAGTTAAATATACTAAACCTGGCGTGTCTTTAGTTCAAGGTAAATATATTTGTAATCAGTGTGGAAACAAAGATCAAACATTGTTTTATCAATATTTTTGCCACCATTGCAAGCAAATTACAACCTATTGCAGATATTGTATTGCACTTGGTAAAGTTCAAAGTTGTAAAGACATTTATTTCATTGAGAGTTTGCAAGAAAAATCAGAATGTCGTTATCAATTGGATTTTGAATTAAGTGAACAGCAACAACTCGCATCCTCTAAAATTAAAGACGCTATTTTAAAGCAAGATCATTTATTATTGCATGCTGTGACAGGTGCAGGTAAGACAGAAATGATCTTTGAAGGTATATCGCAAGCCCGAAAAAATGGTATGAATGTTGCAGTTGTATCACCAAGAGTAGATGTCGTGAAAGAAGTTTATTTAAGGTTGATAAACGCATTTAAAGATGAGCACATTGATTTAATGTATGAAGGACAATTCGCTCAGTTTAACAGTTCGTTTGTCGTATCGACCGTTCATCAACTTATACGCTATGACGGACATTTTAATGTGGTCATCGTTGATGAGGTAGATGCATTTCCGTTAGAAATGGATAATCAACTGATGCATACTATTCGAAAAGCTTCTTCAGAAAAATCTAGTCATATTTATTTAACTGCTACACCTAACAAGCAACTCCTTTCTAAATTTAATCACAATCAAATAATTAAACTCCCCGCAAGATATCACAAACATCCATTACCAGTTCCAGAATTTCAATTTAATAACATTAAAGAAAATAAACTCAATCAGAAGTTACTTGCGTTTCTTAAATCCCAAATAGAACAAAATAGAAAGACATTTGTCTTTTTTCATAATATTGATTATATGGAACAAATATTTAAAGTGTTTCAATGTTACTTTTCAAAAATTGAATATGTATCCAGTCATGATGAGATGAGGCATAAAAAGGTGACACGTTTAAGAAATGATGAAATAGACATTATGTTTACGACGACAATATTAGAAAGAGGCGTTACGTTAGAAAAACTAGATGTCGTCATCGTGCACACAGAAAAGTTTACAAGTAGTGCCATCATTCAAATTGCAGGTCGTGTTGGTCGAAAATTATCTTGTCCGAGTGGCAAGGTGTTGTGTTATCACGAAGGTATCACACGAAATATGATACAGGCGAAGCGTGAAATTATTGAAATGAATGATTTAGCACGAGAGAAAGGATGGTTAATTTGAATAAGTGCATAATTTGTCAAAATCATATCAATGAAGTGATCGATTTGTTAAATCTTTTTTCAAGGCAATCTACAACATGTGAGCAATGTGCCAATCAATTAACATTTAATCATGAAGCAAGACGATGCGAAAAATGCTTAAAAATAATGTCTGAAGAAGAGGAGGATTGCTTAGATTGTCAGTGGCTTTCAAATAAATATCCATTAATTAATCAACTATATACCTTGTATGACTATGATGGTCTTGTCAAAGCGCTCATACAACAATATAAGTTAAATGGGGATGTTGCACTCAATCAAGTATTTCAATTACCACCGAAATTATTTAAACATTATGATTATGTTATTCCGGCACCTATTCATCCTAATAAGTTAGAGCAGCGAACATTCGATCATGTAACAACGGTATTGGATAATCAAAAAATTAAATATATACAGATTTATGAAACTGAAGAAAGGCAAAAGCAATCAGAATTAACTAAATTAGAAAGGTCATCTCAACATAATCCATTTAAAATAAATAAGGACATAGACTTTGAAAATAAGAGAATATTACTCGTAGATGATATTTATACAACAGGGTTAACCATGCATCGCTTAGCGGAACTTTTATTTATTAGAAAAATCAGAAAAATAGATGCCTTAACATTTGCAAGAGCGGTAAATAATGATAAAATATAGGTAGGAAGAAACACAAGAGAAATTGAGCGTTAAAGGAGTCGGTGTTTTATGATCAGATTTGAAATTCATGGTGAAAACATCACAGTGACTGATCCGATAAGAAATTATATTGAGGACAAAGTAAGTAAACTAGAAAGATATTTTACTAATGTCCCAGAGGCGATAGCCCACGTTAAAATCAAAACTTATCAGGATTCTAGAAGTAAAATTGAAGTAACTATTCCGTTGAAAGATGTTACTTTAAGAGCTGAAGAAAGACATGAAGATTTATATGCTGGAATCGACTTAATAACTAACAAACTCGAAAGACAAGTACGTAAGTACAAAACTAAGGTTAATAGAAAGTATCGCGATAAAGGGCGAGATAAAGATGTCTTTGCAGTAAGTCCAGATTCAGCTGCACCTGAAGAAGTTGAAGAGAATGATAGCGATAATGAAATTGAAATCATTCGTTCTAAGCAATTTGCTTTGAAACCAATGGATTCTGAAGAAGCAGTATTACAAATGAACTTACTAGGACATGATTTTTACATCTTTACTGATGCAGAAACAGATGAAACAAGCATCGTTTATAAACGTAAAGATGGTAAATATGGATTAATTGAAACTTCAATACAATAAAAATCATTCACACGAACTGGTGCAGAATTTCTGCACCAGTTTCTTTGGCTATTGATAGCTTTTAATCTACAGAGGTGGTAATCTTAAATAGTGTAAAAAGAGATATAAACGTGATATGATATATTGTTGTAAGATTACTAGTTTTCTAGTTGAAGGAGAGAACAAAATGGGTTTTTTATCAAAAATAGCTGATGGTAACAAACGAGTTGTTAAATCACTCGGAAAATTAGCAGATCAAGTCATCAATTTAGAAGATGAAATTGCTAAATTAACAGACGATCAATTAAGAGAGAAGACAGAACAATTCAAAAAAGAATTGTCAGAAATAGAAGATTATAAAAAGCAAGAAAAATATTTAGATAAAATACTACCTGAAGCATATGCAATCGTAAGAGAAGCATCTACTAGGGTATTTAATATGACACCATTTAAAGTACAAATAATGGGTGGTATTGCCATTCATCGTGGTGATATTTCAGAAATGAAAACTGGTGAAGGTAAAACATTAACAGCAACAATGCCAGTTTATTTAAATGCGCTAACAGGTAGAGGCGTTCATGTTGTTACAGTCAATGAATATTTATCAAGTTCACAAAGTGAAGAAATGGCGCAATTATATAATTTCTTAGGTTTATCAGTTGGACTTAATTTGAATTCAATGGATACGGATCAAAAGCGTGAAGCATATGCAGCAGATATCACGTATAGTACAAATAATGAACTTGGATTCGATTATTTAAGAGACAACATGGTTACGTATAAAAAAGACCGTGTTATGAGACCTCTTAACTTTGCCATCATTGATGAGGTTGACTCAATTTTAATTGATGAAGCGAGAACACCACTAATCATTTCAGGTGAAGCAGAAAAATCAACAACGTTATATACACAAGCTAACGTATTTGTAAAAATGCTTAAAGGTGAAGATGATTTTAGTTATGATGAAAAAACTAAAGCCATCACATTAACAGAACAAGGTATTGATAAAGCTGAACGCATGTTCAAAATTGATAACTTGTTTGACGTGAAACATGTTAACTTAATGCATCATATTAATATTGCATTAAAAGCAAATAGAACAATGTTTAAAGATAAAGATTATGTTGTTGAAGATGGCGAAATTATGATTGTCGACCAATTTACAGGTCGTACAATGCCAGGTCGAAGATTCTCTGACGGATTGCATCAAGCAATTGAAGCAAAAGAAGGTCTAGAGATTCAAAATGAATCTAAAACAATGGCATCTATTACGTTCCAAAACTTCTTTAGAATGTACAACAAATTATCAGGTATGACAGGTACAGCTAAGACGGAAGAAGAAGAGTTCAGAAATATTTATAATATGACTGTTACGCAAATTCCAACAAATAGACCGATACAACGTATAGACGAAGCGGATTTAATTTTTGCATCTCAAAAAGGTAAGTTTGATGCAGTTGTTAAAGATGTAATCGAGCTTCATAAGAAAGGTCAACCAGTTTTATTAGGTACAGTTGCGGTTGAAACAAGTGAATATATTTCACAACTATTAAAGAAAAAAGGCGTTAGACATAACGTATTAAACGCGAAAAACCACGAACGTGAAGCGGAAATTATTTTAAATGCAGGTCAAAAAGGTGCAGTAACCATTGCAACTAACATGGCAGGTCGTGGTACGGATATTAAACTTGGAGAAGGCGTTGTTGAACTTGGAGGTTTAGCTGTAATTGGTACAGAACGTCATGAATCAAGACGTATCGATGACCAATTAAGAGGACGTTCAGGTCGTCAAGGTGACGTTGGTCGAAGTAGATTCTACTTATCATTACAAGATGAATTGATGGTTCGTTTCGGATCAGAACGTATGCAATCTTTAATGGGTAAATTAGGTATGAATGATGATACGCCAATTGAGTCTAAAATGGTTTCTAGAGCAGTAGAATCTGCTCAAAAACGAGTTGAAGGTAATAACTTCGATGCACGTAAACGTTTATTAGAATACGATGATGTACTAAGAAAACAACGTGAAATCATTTACGGTGAGCGTAATGATATTATTGAAAAAGACGATGTACAAGACATTGTTAAAGATATGATTAAATCATCATTAGAGCGTGGCGTGAACTATCACTTCGCAACAAATGAAGAAGAAATTGATTTTGAAGCACTCGTTCAATATATTGAAGACTCATATGTACCACAAGGTGCAATTAAAGTTGACGATATTCGCGGTAGAGATTATGAAGATATCGTAGAAATTGTATTAGAAAAAATTAAAACACAATACAAAGCTCAACAAGAAGACTTTGGTGATCAAATGTCTGAATTTGAACGTATGATTGTGTTAAGAACAATAGACCGTAAATGGACTGATCACATTGATACAATGGATCAATTACGTACAGGTATCCACTTAAGATCTTATGGTCAAATCAATCCACTAAGAGAGTACCAAAATGAAGGTTTGGATTTATTTGAAACAATGTTGAATGAAATAGAAGATGAAGTAAGTAAATACATTCTTAAATCAACAATTGACCGTGGTGAACAAGTTGAACGTGAACAAGTTGAAATAGGTGAAGCTAAACATGTGAGTGCGAACGATGGTAAAGAAAAAGTTAAACCAAAACCTATCGTCAAAGATGAACAAGTTGGCCGAAACGATCCATGTCCATGTGGTAGTGGTAAGAAATATAAAAACTGTCATGGTCAAGCATAAAGGAGTAATTTTATGGAATTAACGGAAATTAGACAAACATTAAATAAAAATAATGAAAAATTAATGAATATCAGGGGGTCTCTTTGACTTAGAAAATAAAGAGACGAACATTCAAGAATACGAAGAAATGATGGTTGATCCATCATTCTGGGACGATCAGAATAAAGCACAAGACATCATTAACAAAAACAATGTATTAAAGTCTGTAGTCGGTGATTTTCATACATTAAATCAACAGATTGAAGATTTACTTACAACTGTTGAACTTTTACAAGAAGAATATGATGAAGATATGCATGAAATGCTTGAGCAAGATTTAAAAGCGTTACAAACAGACATCGATCAATTTGAATTGAAACTTCTACTTAATGGTGAACATGATGAAAATAACGCAATATTAGAATTGCATCCAGGTGCAGGTGGTACAGAATCTCAAGATTGGGGTTCAATGCTACTTAGAATGTATCAACGTTTTGCAGAACAAAAAGGATTCAAAGTGGAAACGTTAGATTATCAAGCTGGAGATGAAGCGGGCATTAAAAGTGTCACAATTCTTATCAAAGGTCATAATGCATATGGATATTTAAAAGCTGAAAAAGGTGTCCACAGATTAGTGCGTATTTCTCCATTCGATTCATCAGGAAGACGTCATACATCATTTGTATCTTGTGATGTAACACCTGAATTTAATAATGAAAAAATAGAAATAGAAGTTAATTCTGAAGACATTACAGTCGATACTTATAGAGCATCTGGTGCAGGTGGACAGCACGTCAACACGACTGATTCAGCTGTTCGTATTACACACCAACCAACTGGTATCGTCGTAACATGTCAAAATGAAAGATCACAAATTAAAAACAGAGAACAAGCTATGAAAATGTTAAAAGCGAAACTCTACCAAAAAGAACTTGAAGAACAAGCAGCAGCTCTAGATGAAATTAGAGGCGAACAAAAAGAAATTGGATGGGGTAGTCAAATACGTTCATACGTATTTCATCCATATGCTATGGTTAAAGATCATAGAACTAATGAAGAAACAGGTAATACAAACGCAGTTATGGATGGGGACTTAGATCCATTTATCGATGCATATTTAAGAAGTCAAATTAATGAAAAATAATTTAAAGCAAGAAGCTAGGATGATTTTAAATATCCTAGCTTCTTTTATGATAATTAAAATTGTGAATTATTGAACAAAATGATGTCAGACGCTGGTTTACATGGTAAAATATAGTTGATAATAAAATGAATGGAGTGTTATACATGAAAATCAAAATGGGCATGATTTCTGTAATAGCATTATCAGCGTTAGTATTTGCAGGATGTGGACAATCAAGCGATGATAGCAGCAAAGAAGAATACAGTTCACAAGGGGAAAAAATCTTTAAAAACAATTCTTGCGTAGGATGTCATGGTAAAGATTTAGAAGGTGCATCTGGACCATCACTTAAAAAAGTCGGTGCCAAAATGTCTGAGTCAGATATTGAAAAAATTATCAACGAAGGTAAGGGGAATATGCCGAGTCAAGTTGTAGATGAGAAAGAAGCAAAAGAAGTTGCTAAATGGCTAGCTAAACAAAAATAATCATTTATATTCAATTTGTATATAAATTGGAAATTTTAACGTTGGAAAACATATGTAATTTAATTGAATATTGATAAATAAAAAAGACGATGTTAATTGTGTGTAAATAATTAACATCTCTTTTAAAATGTCTACATGACAGTCTTTAGTAACATTTTTATCTATAAAATTATAGAATGTTAACGTTTATATTACAGATTTGTAACAATACAATATTGCGATAGAAATTGTGCTATATTATTTCCAGTATTAATTGAGAAACATCATATAAATTTAAAATATAAACGTAAATACATACACTTCGGGAGGATATTTCATCATGAAGAAGACTTTCATTACATTAGCATCTGTTACAGCTTTAACAAGTTTAGCAAGTTCATCTGCTTATGCAGCTGATATTAAAGTTAAAGAAGGACAATCATTAGAGAATATTGCAGAAGAATATGGCACATCAGTATCTGAAATTAAATCATTAAATAATATCGACGTAGACGTTAAAGAAGGACAAACATTAAAAGTATTAGAAGATAACATCTATACAATTCAAGAGGGAGATACACTTAACAAAATAGCTGAAAAATTTGATGTTAATGTATCAGACTTAAAAGAATGGAACAATTTATCTTCAGATTTAATTTTAGTAGGTGATGAATTAAAAGTTGCAGCAGAAACTTCAGAACCAACTGCTGAACCTACTAGTTTGACAGTTAGTGCACCTGAATCTCCTGCTCAAGAAGATTCATTATTAAGATACGTATTTGAACAAACATCATATGGTAATGTATACAATAGTGAAGATTCAGTAGCTTATGTTGCACCGACATTTAACTACAGCCAATCAACACAATATACAGAACCAGTTTCATACAGCCGACCAAATTCTGGTGGTGGAAGTAACTTATACACTTCTGGACAATGTACTTACTATGCATTTAGTAAACGTCCAGATCTAGGTAATACTTGGGGTAATGCTAACAACTGGGCTAATGCAGCAGCTCAAGCTGGTTACACAGTAAACAACAGCCCATCAGCTGGTTCAATTTTACAATCAACTGCTGGTGGATATGGACATGTAGCTTATGTAGATAAAGTGAATGCTGATGGTTCAATTCAAGTTTCTGAAATGAACTATCAAGGTGTTGGCGTTGTATCTTCACGTACAATTTCAGCATCAGCAGCTGGTTCATATAATTATATTCATTAGTTTTTATAGTAATTTAATAAATAAGCAAGTAGTTAATTCAGTTTAAGAATTTTAACTATTTGCTTTTTTTTATCATTATAGTTGATATAATAAACGTAAATGTTAGTGTAGAGGTTTGAAAACATGAAAAAAAGGTTAAAAATCATATTAGTTATACTTTTGTTATTGATTATTAGTATCAGTGTTTATAAAGTATTAGATATCAATAAGTTTCAAACGAACGAACAGTTTAAAGAGCAACAAGGGAAGCAATCGTTTCAAAACAGTCATCCAGCTACAGGCATGAATGTAAATAATGAAACTGTAAATGTTTTTTCAACTGAAAAATCAAAACAATTAAAAGAGGTAACATCTAAAAATGATATTACAGTTATTAATTTATTTGCCTCTTGGTGTGACCCTTGTAAACGAGAAATGCCTGAACTTGTAAAATATGCAAAGCACGAAGATAAAGGTGTCGAATTAGTTGGTTTAAATGTTAAAGATAAACGAAAGCCAGCTAAACAATTAATGGACGATGTAAATGTGAATTACGATGTTTACGTTGCGCAAGATGATTTTCTAGAAAAATATAAATCGTATAATATACCTACAACTTTGTTTGTAGATAAAAATGGCGAAATCAAAAAAGTGTATTTAGGTGAATTATCTGAAAAGACACTAAACAACTTAGTTACACAAGTTAAGGAGGAAATTTAATGGGGGTACATCAATATTTTAAAAGTTTGTCTGATTTAGAGAAATTAGTAAGATGTCCAGGTAAATTTAAGTATCAAGACCATAATGTCGCAGCACATTCCTTTAAAGTAACGAAAATAGCGCAATATTTAGCAACAGTAGAAGAACAAAATGGTCAAGAAATAGACTGGAAACTTGTATATGAAAAAGCTTTGAACCATGATTATCCTGAAATATTTACAGGTGACATTAAGACACCCGTGAAATATGCGTCTTATGAAATTAAAAAATTATTCTCTCAAGTTGAAGAAGAGATGATCGATAAATTTATAACAGAAGAATTCCCTGAGCAATATCAAGATATATATAGACATAGACTACAAGAGGGTAAAGATGATAGTATAGAAGGGCAAATATTAAGTGTTGCTGACAAAATTGATTTATTGTATGAATCTTTTGGTGAAATTCAAAAGAGAAATCCAGAACCTTTATTCTTCGAAATTTATGAAAGTTCATTGGAAACGATCATGCAATTTGATCATTTAGCTTCTGTACAAGATTTTATTCAACATATTATACCTGATATGTTACAAGAAAAATTTATACCACGTTCAGAGTTAAGAGAGATAACAATGACGATACTTGAGAAACGTGAAACAAAAAGGAGTTAGTGAATTGAATGATTTGGCCGATTCTAGCTTTGTTTCTTCCTTGTTTAATGGTTATTATTTTCACGCAAATTGCTCAAAATAAATGGATTGGATTACTTGTATCCAGCATTATAATTGGTGTTTCGGTTTATAAAGGCTTTTTTAACAATGAGCTTATCATGTTGTTAGATGTACTGAGTTTAGTGGCAGGCTTTTATATAGTTGATACACTTAAAATAGATAAAATTGAATCAAGATAGATAAGAGGAATAATCATTTAGATTTTTCCTCTTATTTGTATGTAAATTTAAAATTAACGAACAAATGTTTGGTCATTTTTACAAATTTTTGATAAAATAAATATATATATTACAGAAAATGAGGAGGTTCCTATGCAACATTTTCCTTTTAAAATACATTCTGACTATTCACCTCAAGGGGATCAGCCAGAAGCTATTAAATCTCTTGTAAATGGTATAAATGAAGGCAAGAGACATCAAACTTTACTAGGTGCAACAGGTACAGGTAAGACATTTACGATGAGTAATGTCATCAAAGAAGTCGGTAAACCTACATTGATTATTGCACATAATAAAACGTTGGCTGGACAGCTATATAGTGAGTTTAAAGAATTCTTTCCTGAGAATAGAGTAGAATACTTCGTTAGTTATTACGATTATTATCAACCTGAAGCATATGTACCTCAAACGGATACTTTTATTGAAAAAGATGCCTCTATAAATGATGAAATTGATAAACTTCGACATTCAGCTACTAGCGCATTGTTTGAACGAGATGATGTTATCGTTATTGCGAGTGTCAGCTGTATTTATGGTTTAGGTAATCCAGAAGAATATAAAGACTTAGTTGTAAGTACGCGTGTCGGTATGGAAATGGAACGTAATGAATTGTTAAGAAAGCTTGTCGATAACCAATATTCACGAAATGATATAGATTTTAGACGTGGTACATTTAGAGTTAGAGGAGATGTTGTTGAAATATTTCCAGCATCACGAGATGAATTATGTGTCAGAGTAGAGTTCTTTGGAGATGAAATCGATAGAATTAGAGAAGTGAATTACTTAACAGGTGAAGTTATTGCTGAAAGAGAACATTTTCTATTTTATCCCGCATCTCACTTCGTAACACGTGAAGAAAAAATGAAAGTTGCGATTGAGCGTATTGAGAAAGAACTTGAAGAACGATTGGCTGAACTTCGAAAAGAAAATAAACTTTTAGAAGCTCAACGACTTGAACAAAGAACGAATTATGATTTAGAAATGATGAGAGAAATGGGCTTTTGTTCAGGCATTGAGAACTACTCTGTACATTTAACGTTACGACCAAAAGGATCTACACCATATACATTATTAGATTACTTTGGTGATGATTGGTTAGTGATGATTGATGAATCTCACGTAACGCTTCCTCAAATTAGAGGTATGTATAATGGTGACCAAGCGAGAAAAAATGTCTTAGTAGAACACGGCTTTAGATTACCAAGTGCTTTAGACAATAGACCACTTAGATTTGAAGAGTTTGAAGAAAAAACGAAACAATTGGTTTATGTTTCAGCAACACCGGGACCATATGAAATTGAACATACTGATGAAATGGTCGAACAAATTATTCGTCCTACAGGTTTATTAGATCCAATTGTCGAAGTCAGACCAAGTGAAAATCAAATAGATGATTTAATGGCTGAAATTAATGAGAGAATAGAAAGAAATGAACGTGTATTAATTACAACATTAACTAAAAAAATGAGTGAAGATTTAACGACTTATTTAAAAGAAGCCGGCATTAAAGTGAATTATTTACACTCAGAAATAAAGACATTAGAAAGAATAGAAATCATTCGAGACTTAAGAATGGGTGTTTATGATGTATTAGTTGGGATTAACTTACTAAGAGAAGGTTTAGATATCCCAGAAGTTTCACTTGTGACGATTTTAGATGCAGATAAAGAAGGTTTCTTGAGATCAGAGCGTTCGTTGATTCAAACGATTGGTCGAGCTGCACGTAATGATAAAGGTAAAGTTATTATGTATGCTGATAAAATTACAGATTCTATGAGAACAGCATTAGATGAAACAAGTAGAAGACGTGCTACTCAAGAAGCGTACAACGAAGAACACAATATAACACCGCAAACAATTAACAAGAAAATACGTGATGTAATATCAGCAACTGTAGAAACGGATGAAGTAACCGAAAAAGATACTAAAAAAGCGCCTAAGAAACTTACGAAAAAAGAAAGAGAAAAGACAATCGAGCGCATAGAAAAAGAAATGAAAGATGCTGCGAAAGATTTAGACTTCGAGCGTGCATCTGAACTAAGAGATATATTATTTGAACTAAAAGCAGAAAGGTGACTGAGATGAAAAACAAATCCATCATCGTAAAAGGTGCAAGAGCACATAATTTAAAAGATATAGATATAGAAATACCTAAAGACCAACTTGTAGTTATGACTGGATTATCTGGTTCAGGAAAGTCGTCTTTAGCATTTGATACGATTTATGCAGAAGGTCAAAGAAGATATGTAGAATCATTAAGTGCCTATGCGAGACAATTTTTAGGGCAGATGGACAAACCAGATGTAGATTTAATTGATGGTCTTTCTCCAGCGATATCAATCGATCAAAAGACAACAAGTAAAAACCCAAGATCAACCGTTGCTACCGTAACTGAAATATATGATTATTTAAGACTATTATATGCAAGAGTTGGAAGACCAATATGTCCAAACCATGGTATTGAAATTAAATCACAAACGGTTCAACAAATGGTTGATCAAGTTATGGAATTAGAAGAAAGAACAAAAATACAAATTCTTTCACCAATCGTTTCAGGGCGTAAAGGTACACATAAGAAATTAATCGAAGACATTGCTAAAAAAGGCTATGCAAGGTTAAAAGTAGATGGCGATATTTTAGATGTAGATGATGTGCCAGATTTAAACAAAAATCAAAATCATTCTATTGATGTCGTGATTGATAGACTTGTCATTAAACCAGGTATTGAAGCAAGATTAGCTGATTCATTACAAACAGCGCTAGAATTAGCTGACGGTAATGCAGTTGCTGATATTATTGATGGTGATGAAATTAAATTTTCTGAACATCATGCTTGTCCTATTTGTGGTTTTTCAGTAGATCAATTAGAACCTAGAATGTTCTCATTTAACAATCCTTTTGGTGCTTGTCCATCTTGTGATGGCTTAGGAAGTAAATTAACTGTAGATGTTGATTTAGTCGTGCCAGATAAGACATTAAGTTTAAATGAAGGCGCAATTTTGCCATGGCAACCAATCAGTTCTAATTATTATCCAACTTTATTAAAACAAGCTTGTGAACATTTTAAAATCGATATGGATAAACCATTTAACAAATTAACGAAAAAAGAAAAGAACATCGTCTTAAGAGGTCATGATGATGAAATAGAATTTAAATTTAATCAAGATTATGGCGTTAAAACAGAAAGAAAAAGAACGATGGCTTTTGAAGGTGTGCTAAATAATATTGAACGTCGTTACCATGATTCACCATCTGAATACGTTAGAGAAGTGATGCAAAAATACATGGTCGAAAAAACATGTGAAACATGTGATGGTTATCGTTTAAATGAAAAAGTACTTTCTGTCAAAATTGATGGCCAACATATCGGTGAAGTAGTTAGATATTCAATTTATAATGCAATTAAACATTTTGATAATCTAGATTTAGATGAAACAGAACGTAAAATTGCGAAACTCATTTTAAAAGAAATACATGAAAGATTATCTTTCTTAAATAATGTAGGATTAGAATATTTAACACTTAATCGAGCATCAGGTACTTTATCAGGTGGGGAAGCACAACGTATTAGACTGGCAACTCAAATTGGATCTAGATTATCTGGTGTGCTATATGTGCTTGATGAGCCTTCTATCGGTTTACATCAAAGAGACAATGATCGCTTAATTGATACATTGAAATCTATGAGAGATATGGGTAATACATTAATTGTCGTTGAACATGATGAAGATACGATGAAAGCTGCGGATTATTTAATTGATATAGGTCCAAAAGCAGGCGTTCATGGTGGTGAAGTAGTTGCGAGTGGAACACCTGAAGAAGTTATGGCAAATGAACAATCTTTAACAGGTAAATACTTAAGCGGTAAAGAGAAAATCTTTGTACCAGCTAAACGAAGAAAAATCACGAAACGTAAAATATCTGTTAAAGGTGCGACAAGTAATAACTTGAAAAATGTCGATGTAGACTTCCCATTATCAGTTATGACATGTGTAACAGGTGTTTCAGGTTCTGGTAAAAGTTCATTAGTAAATGAAGTATTGTACAAAGGTTTGCAAAAACAATTGTATAATACGAAAACAAAACCAGGTGAACATAAATCTATAAAAGGTGTAAATGAAATTGAAAAAATTATAGATATTGACCAATCACCAATTGGTAGAACACCACGTTCAAATCCTGCAACTTATACAGGTGTATTTGATGATATTAGAGATGTATTTAGCCAAACGAATGAGGCAAAAGTGAGAGGTTATCAAAAAGGAAGATTTAGTTTTAATGTTAAAGGTGGCCGTTGTGAAGCTTGTAAAGGTGACGGCATCATTAAAATTGAAATGCATTTCTTACCAGATGTATACGTACCATGTGAAGTTTGTGATGGAAAACGTTATAATAGAGAAACATTAGAAGTAACTTATAAAGGAAAAAGTATTTCTGATGTATTAGAAATGACAGTAGAAGATGCTTATCACTTTTTCGAAAGTTTACCTAAGATAAATAGAAAATTAAAAACAATAGTAGATGTTGGTTTAGGATATGTTAAACTAGGTCAACCCGCAACAACTTTATCAGGCGGTGAAGCACAACGTGTGAAACTTGCTTCTGAACTTCATAGACGATCTAATGGTAAGTCATTATATATACTTGATGAACCAACAACAGGTTTACACGTAGATGATATTAAACGTTTATTAAGTGTGTTAAATAGACTCGTTGAAAATGGCGACTCTGTCATCATTATTGAACATAATTTAGATGTCATTAAAACAGCAGACTATATTATAGATTTAGGTCCAGAAGGTGGAGATGGTGGCGGTGAAATTATTGCTACTGGAACACCAGAAGACATTGTAGAAGTTGAAGCATCTTACACTGGTAAATATTTAAAACCAATTTTAGAACGAGATCGATCATAAACCAGGAGGGGTTATTTATGAACGAAGTACAATTAAAAATATTAGACCTTATTGAAGGTGGGAAAATCACTGTTGATGAAGCGGTGAAATTACTTGATGCAACATCTCATAATCAAAAATCATCATCACCATTTGATAAGAAATCTAAAGAAAATGTTGAAAATTTATTTGAAGACTTATTAGATAAATTTAAGACAACTGCCAAATCAGGTAAAACTGAATTTGAAAAGCAGTTTAAAGATAATGAAGGAACAGGTCAAGATCCTATTCAACAATTAGATGAATCTTTAAGAAATATCATTAGAAATTTCAACAAAAATAACGACCAAAACAAAGATATTTAATTTTATTCCCTAGAAACGATAAAACGTTTCTAGGGTTTTTATATTTGCAGAAACTGTTGTAATATTGATAATGATTGCAGTTAAGGTTAAAGTTCATTAGAATTAACATATATTAACCTAGAGGTGAACCCTATGATATCAAGTAGTAAATTAATAGAGCAATTTAATTTGGAAGTTATTGCCGGGAAAAATGGCTTACATCGTAAAATAACAGAAACGGATATATCACGTCCTGGTCTAGAAATGGCTGGATATTTTTCACATTATTCATCAGATAGAATTCAAGTATTAGGCACAACTGAGTTGTCATTTTATAATTTGTTGCCTGATGAAGAGAAAAAAGGTAGAATGGCTAAATTATGTAGACCTGAAACACCAGCTATTATTATCACACGAGGTCTAGATGCACCAGAAGAACTCGTTCAAAGTTGTAATGAAAATAATACACCACTTTTAAAAAGTGAGTCTTCAACGACTAAATTGATGGGGCAAGTAACAGGATATTTAGAACGTGAACTAGCACCTGAAACATCATTGCATGGCGTTCTCGTGGATGTATATGGCGTAGGTGTATTAATTACGGGTGATAGTGGTGTCGGTAAAAGTGAAACGGCATTAGAGCTTGTTAAACGCGGTCACAGACTTGTTGCCGATGATAATGTTGAAATTAAAGAAATTAATAAAAACGAATTAATCGGTAAAGCACCGAAGATTATTGAACATTTACTTGAAATACGAGGCCTTGGTATTATCAACGTTATGACTTTATTTGGAGCGGGATCTATCTTGATGGAGAAAAGAATCAAGTTAAACATCAACTTAGAAACATGGAACAAAGAAAAAATATATGACAGAGTCGGATTGAATGAAGAAACTTTAAAAATCTTAGACTCAAAAATAACTAAAAAGACGATTCCTGTTAGACCGGGTAGAAACTTAGCAGTTATTATTGAAGTTGCTGCGATGAACTATCGATTAAACAACATGGGAATTAATACTGCTGAAGAGTTTAATAATCGTCTTAATGCAGAAATTTTGAAAAATGCACGTAAGGAGAATGAATAATGGAAGTGTTAGGCATTGATCCCGTAGCGATACAATTAGGTCCGTTAGCAATACGATGGTATGGTATTATCATTGCTTCCGGTATATTAATTGGATATCTTATCGCACAAAGAACTGCTAAAAAAGTTGGAATAAAAGAAGAATCACTTATAGATTTGATTATATGGTGTGTCGTAATGGCAATTATCTGTGCACGTATTTATTACGTAGCGTTTGAATGGGATTATTACAGTCAACATTTAGCAGAAATACCACTTATTATGAATGGTGGTATAGCTATTCATGGTGGATTGATTGGTGCCTTTTTAACAGGGTTCATCATTTGTCGTAAAAAGAATTTATCATTCTTCCAAATGGTTGATATTGTTGCGCCAAGTATCATTTTGGCACAAGCGATTGGTAGATGGGGTAACTTTATGAATCAAGAAGCGCACGGTGGACCTGTTTCACGTAGTTTTCTTGAGAATTTACATATACCTGAATTTATTATTAACCATATGCAAATAGACGGTATTTATTATCAACCAACATTTTTATATGAATCAATTTGGAATATAATTGGGTTTATCATTTTATTACTCATTAGACCTCAATTGAAAATTGGTGAGACATTCTTTGCTTATTTAATTTATTATTCAATTGGTAGATTCTATATAGAAGGTTTAAGAACGGATAGCTTGATGCTTACTGAACATTTAAGAATTGCTCAAGTTATTTCTATTGTGATAATTGTTGTTTCTATTATTTGTATTATTTATAGAAGAGTACGTTATAATCCGAAAAAATTCGGAGATGTTAAAGGTTATTATCATAACTAATGTGAAAGAAGTGTTTACGTGAGAGCATTAAAGACTAAAAGAGTAGATGGTGCGAATCCATTATGGAAAATGTATGAAACAGTACGTTTTATAAAAGTATTTAAAAATGTTATTATCATTGAAATTAGTAGATATTTACCGAGTGTTAAATGGAAACATTTTCTATACAGAAAAGGGCTCAAGATGAAAGTTGGTCAAAAGACAGCTTTCGCATTTAAAGCAACGCCTGATATTATGTATCCTGAACTTATCACTATCGGTAAAAACTGTGTAATAGGATATAATGCAACCATTCTATGTCATGAATATTTAGTCGAAGAATATAGAATTGGCCGTGTAAACATTGGAGATAATGTCTTAGTTGGTGCAAATGCCACTATACTTGCAGGCGTGAGTATTGGTGATAATGCTGTTATAGCAAGTGGTACAATCGTGACGAAAGATGTACCTAATGATATGATGGCATATGGCAATCCTATGGAACTTAAAAAAAGGCGGTGAGTCAGTCGTTGGGAGAAAATTCAAATGTCATACACGTAAAGTTTGATAAAGACTTCTATTATCATAAAGCAATGGAAAAAATGAGAGAACAAGATTTCGGATATGCCGAGTCTTTATTTAAAAAAGCGCTTGAACTATCACCTAATGATTTTGTGATTATACCGCCTTATGCTGAATGTCTTGTAGAGCTAAATAAAAATACTCAAGCTGAAGAAATGATGTTCGATCAAATTGTGAAAGAAAATTTTGTGACAGATTATTATTTTTATTTAAGTCAAATGTATATAAAGACGAATGAACCTAATAAAGCATTTTTATTTGGGTTAAGATATGTAACAGAAGAGGACGACCAAGATTATTTTGAAGAAATGATTCAAATGTTTGAAGTGAAGTATGATGATCAAACAATTGTGGAAGAAGAAGCGGAAAGATTTGTGATTCAACATATTTTTCAATACTTATTTTCAAATGGTAGGTTACAAGAAGCGAATGAATATATTGATAGACAACGTGCTAAATTACAAGAAGATAAGCATATTATGAATTTAAAAGCGATGTCTATGTTATACAATAGTCAATATGACGAAGCGGAGATATTATTACAAACGATATTGGAAGATAATCCTTCTGATATTTACGCTTTATGTCATATGACATTGTTGCTTTACAACACACAACAGGTGGAACGTTATGAGCAATATCTGAATCAATTAAGTAAATTACATCCTATTAACAATGAAGAATCTTTTAAATTGGGTGTTGTTCTAAGCTATTTAGGAAAGCATAAACCTTCTAATCAATTATTAGTGCCTCTTCTAAAAAAAGCACAAGCTGCTACGCCACAATTACACCACGCCTTAAGTTACAACTTCTATCATTTAGGATATTTAGATGAAGCGAAAAGACATTGGCAAAGATTTGAAGATAGTGTACAATATCATAGTCAATTGCCACCTTGGAAAATTGATGAACTCAAAGATATGTTAGACCGTCATGTTTTACCTTTATTAAAAGACGAAGACTATCGATATAGATTATATGGCATCTTTTTATTAGGGCATATGAAACATAGAGAACTCGTTATGTCTCATGAAATATGGGAAGTTTTAGAAAGTTTACCAGACTATGAAAGGTTATATATAACGTATACTTTTCAAGATTTACATTTAAACAAGTTAGGCTTTATTGATAAAGGTATGAAGCTTATCGAACAATCTATATATCAAAAATATGGAAAAGAGATTTTTGTATCATGGATTGAACATGCAGAAATGCTCATTGCAGATAATGAATCGATTGAACAAGTTGAACATTATGTTGCAGCATCAATTTATATTTATTTAAAGATGTTAAATAAAAAAATAACTAAAAAAGAGATTAAAGATACATTTCATATTACGACGTATCGCTTGAATAAAGCGATCAATGCTATTTTGAGCATATAGTTATGAATAGTAATGATTATAATGTACAATTCTACTGAATTAATAAGAGGAGGCAGTTTATAAATGACTACACAAGTAGATTATGATGTAATTATAGTTGGGGCAGGACCAGCAGGAATGACTGCTGCAGTGTATGCTTCAAGAGCAAATTTATCAACTGTAATGATAGAACGAGGTATGCCAGGTGGACAAATGGCAAACACTGAAGATGTAGAGAACTTCCCTGGTTTTGATTTAATAACAGGTCCAGACTTATCAACTAAAATGTTTACACATGCACAAAAATTTGGTGCTAAATATGAATATGGTGACATTAAAGAAATAGAAGATAAAGGTTCTTATAAAGTTGTAAATATGGGTGACAAAACATTAACAGCTCGTGCAATTATCATTGCAACTGGTGCAGAATACAAAAAAATAGGTGTACCAGGTGAACAAGAATTAGGTGGACGCGGTGTAAGTTACTGTGCAGTATGTGACGGTGCATTCTTTAAAGGGAAAAACTTATACGTAATCGGCGGCGGAGATTCAGCTGTCGAAGAAGGTATTTTCTTAACTAAATTTGCAGACAAAGTTACAATTGTTCACAGAAGAGACGAATTAAGAGCTCAAAAAATCATTCAAGACCGTGCATTTAAAAATGAAAAAATTGATTTCATTTGGAACACAACATTAAAAACAATTAATGAAAAAGATGGTAAAGTAGGCTCAGTAACATTAGTTTCAACTGAAGACGGATCAGAGTCAGAACACCAAGCTGATGGTGTATTCATCTATATCGGTATGAAACCATTAACTAAACCATTTGAATCATTAGGCATTTTAAATGAAAATGGCTATATCGAAACAAATGATGAAATGGAAACTAAAGTACCAGGTGTATATGCAGCAGGCGATGTTCGTGAAAAAACATTACGTCAAATTGTTACAGCAACAGGTGACGGCAGTATCGCAGCACAAAATGCACAAGCATATATCGAATCATTAGAAGACGAAGAACAATTAATATAATTTGAGTAGTGAAGAGGCGAGGACACATGTCCCGCCTCTTTTTTTATGTAGATGTAGGGTGCGGATTGAGATTATCGCTAGGGCCGGATGTAGGAAATATGGACCGATACGGAAAATTATAGGTCCAGAAGTGAGAAATACGGACCGATAAATAAAATTATAGACCCGAAAACGAGATTTCCAGTCCGATAAATAAAATATCGACCCGAAAACAGGATTTTCAGTCCGATAAATAAAATTACCGACCTGAAAACGAAACATCATTATAATCTATGCTATTTCATAAGTGATTACTACCTTAATATTACGGGAAAGATACACTTGTATAAGCCATTTATTTAATGTTTTTTGTGGTGTAATCATGTAAGATAAAAGTATATATGATCGTTAAAGGAGAACTGTTATGCAACCTATCGACAAAACTAATGTAAAAAATGAACTTCTTGTAGTTACAGGAATGTCCGGTGCGGGTAAATCAGTCGCGCTACAAGCTCTAGAAGATTTAGGATACTTTTGTGTTGATAATTTACCGCCTATATTATTGCAAAAATTTGTTGATTTAATGGATCAGGGGAATCCTTCTTTATCAAAAGTTGCAATTGGTATCGATTTAAGAGGTAAGGATTTCTTTGGTAATTTAAGAGATGAATTAGATTATATACAAAGTGAGAAAAAAGTATTAGTAGATATTTTATTTTTAGAAGCGAGCGATAAAAAATTAATTTCTAGATATAAAGAAACAAGAAGAACGCACCCTTTAAGTGAAGAAGGTAGTTTATTATCTGCAATTGAAAGAGAAAGATCTTTATTAAGTGATATTAAAGGTATCAGTAACTTTGTGATTGATACGACTGAAAAGAAACCTAAAGAATTGAAACAAGAACTTGTAGAAGCATTTGAAGAAGATCCATCTACAACATTTCAAGTAAGAGTGATGAGCTTTGGATTCAAACATGGTATGCCCATTGATGCAGATATAGTCTTTGATGTACGATTTTTGCCAAATCCATATTATGTTGAAGAGTTAAGACCTATGACTGGTCTCGACGATGAAGTTTATCAATATGTTATGAAATGGAAAGAGACGAATACATTTTATAAAAAGTTTAGTGATCTGTTGATGTTTATGTTGCCAGGTTATAAGAAAGAAGGGAAATCCCAATTGACGATTGCAATCGGTTGTACAGGTGGTCAACATAGATCTGTTGCACTTGCAAAACGTTTAGGTGAAGATATTAAAGAGAACTTTGACTATGTTGTGTATACATCACATCGCGATGCACATATTGAAAGTAAGCCAAAATCATGAAAAGATTAAAAGTCGTCTTAATTGGCGGAGGAACCGGCCTTTCTGTATTAGCAAGAGGGTTAAAGGAATATCCAATAGATATTACAGCCATCGTAACTGTAGCAGATGATGGTGGTAGTACTGGTAAAATTCGTGATGTGATGGATATACCTGCTCCTGGCGATATCAGAAACGTATTAGCAGCACTTAGTGACACAGAACCAATGCTTGAAAAGTTATTCCAATATCGTTTTGAAGAAGAAGAACTTGGCAGTCATTCAATCGGAAATTTATTGTTAGCAGCCATGACAAATATTACGGATGATTTTGGACATGCTGTAAAAGAATTAAGTAAGTTGTTGAATATTAAAGGGCAAGTCATTCCATCAACAACGAGAAGTGTTGTACTGAATGCAGTTATGTCAGATGGTGAAATTATTGTCGGAGAATCTAAGATTCCTAAGACAGATAAGAAAATTGAAAAAGTATTTTTGACGCCTCAAGATATTGAACCGATGAAAGAAGCAATAGATGCGATTGAAGAAGCAGATTTAATCGTTATGGGACCAGGTTCTTTATATACAAGTATTATGCCGAATTTAATTTTGAATAAAGTTAAAGATGCAATTGTTAATACTGAAGCGGAAAGATTATATGTATGTAACCTCATGACTCAAAAAGGTGAAACAACAGGTTATTCAGTAAGTGATCATGTTAAAGCAATTCATGACCATGTAGGTGCATCATTCATTGATTTTGTTATATGTCAAAATGAGCGTTTCAACAAAGATATCTTATTAAGATATGAACAAGAAGAAGCTAAACAAGTTGAATTTGATGGTGAGAAATTGAAAGATATGGGTGTACAATGTATTCATGATAATGAATTAGTAAGTATTACACCTCATCAATACATTAGACATAATAATAAAGTATTGGCACAACTCATTTATGAAATCGCCTTGAGAGAAATCAGTACAATTCAATATAAGAAAGATAAGTAATCGTTTCGTCTAGAGAAAACAGATAAACGATAATAGATATTTAATGAAGCAAATGAGACACTTATTCATGTCCAATTTGCTTCATTTTTTTATGGAAATCAAGTAATATAAATGTAAGGGTTTTCAATTTGGGGTGATGGGTCATGAAAAGTGTTCAAATAGTAATGGTGATAATAGGTTGTATATTTTTACTCATAGGTTTAATAGCAAATCAGCAGATAGGTATTACATTTTTAATCATTGGTTTGGCGATGATTTTATTTGGCGTTATTAAAGAACCTTCAAGTAAAACATAAAAAGTTCAAGTTTAAAAACTTGATACGCCCGGCTATTCCATGTAATATGAAATAGATACAAAACGTATGATATGTCTTTTGGCATATCATTATTTTTATGTGCGTATAAACTAAGAAAGGATGATCTGCTGTGAGCTTTGCTTCAGAAATGAAAAATGAATTAACTAGAATTGAAGTAGATGATTGTTGCGCCAAGGCAGAACTTTCAGCTTTGATTAGAATGAACGGTAATTTAAGCATATCTAATCAGCAATTTGTTATAAATGTACAAACTGAAAATGCAGCGATAGCACGTCGAATATTTTCATTAATAAAAAAATGCTTCGGTGTTGAAGTTGAATTATTAGTGAGAAAGAAAATGAAACTTAAGAAAAATAATATATATATTAGTCGAATTAAAGTAAAAGCTAAAGAAATATTAGATGAGCTTGGTATTTTACAAGATGGCATGTTTAAACATGAAATAGATAAAGATATTTTACAAAAAGATTGTTGTAAAAGAAGTTATTTAAGAGGAGCATTTCTAGCAGGGGGTTCTGTTAATAACCCAGAAACTTCTTCATATCATCTTGAAATCTTTTCATTATATGAAGAACATTCAGCAGATTTAACCGCACTCATGAATCAATATGAATTAAATGCTAAATTATTAGAGCGCAAAAAAGGGTTTATCAGTTATTTGAAAGAAGCTGAAAAGATTTCTGATTTCCTAAGTTTGATTGGTGGCTATCAAGCATTACTTAAGTTTGAAGATGTAAGAATTATTCGAGATATGAGAAACTCAGTAAATCGATTAGTCAATTGTGAGACGGCTAACTTGAACAAAACAGTGAGTGCCGCCATGAAACAAGTTGAGAGCATTCAGCTTATCGATAAAGAAATTGGTATTGATAACTTACCCGATCGTTTAAGAGAAGTTGCAAGACTTAGAATAGATAATCAAGATGTTTCAATTAAAGAATTAGGCGAAATGGTAAGCACAGGTAAAATTTCTAAATCAGGTATTAATCATAGATTGCGTAAATTAAATGAAATGGCAGAAAAAATTAGAAACGGCGAGACAATTCAACAATAAAAAAAGCACCTGGGACAATTATTGTCTCAGGTGCTTCTATATTTATGAATTATTTAATATCTTCTGGATGCATAACGTCATCGATTAAACCATATTCTTTAGCTTCTTCAGCTGTTAAGAAGTTATCACGATCAGTGTCTTTTTCAATTTTTTCAATTGGTTGTCCAGTTCTTTCAGATAAAATTTTATTTAATTTCTCACGTGTACGTAAAATATGACGAGCTGCAATTTCAATTTCAGTAGCTTGTCCTTGTGCACCGCCAAGTGGTTGGTGAATCATAACTTCACTATTTGGTAATGCATAACGTTTACCTTTAGCACCAGCTGCTAGTAGGAATGAACCCATAGATGCTGCCATACCAATACAAATAGTTTGAACATCAGGTTTGATGTGTTGGATTGTATCGTAAATAGCAAATCCTGCTGTTACACTACCGCCTGGAGAGTTGATATATAAGTAAATATCTTTCTCAGAATCTTGAGCTTGTAAGAATAGTAATTGTGAAACGATTGAGTTAGCTACATTGTCATCGATAGCTGACCCTAACATAATAATGCGGTCTTTCAATAAACGTGAATAAATATCATAAGCGCGTTCTCCGCGATTTGTTGTTTCAATAACTGTTGGTATTAAATTCATCAGTTAATCCTCCTTTGAATATCTTAATGACCATATCATACACTACAAAGTCAAACATGGTCAAAAAATATGACCTACTGATGAATATTATAACTTAAATAGCTGATTTATACACTGGGAATTTGTGATATGAGTTGTCAATGTTAGCATAAATGATATAATAGTTTCCGTAATCAACGAGCTGTGTGCAGTGAATTTGTGTGACTTCTATATTAAAATAGTCACATCTTTTTCTGATGAAATACTCCCTTTGAGTTGTATTCATTTTGCTTCACTCCTTAATAGTTGATAATTCTATTATATCGACAATATATTAAGTAGATATAAAGTATTTATTAAGACTTATCTCTCCGTAGTGTAACGGATAACACGCAAGATTCCGGTTCTTGAAATGGGCGTTCGATTCGTCTCGGGGAGGCTTATTTTGTAAAGGATGATTTGGATGGCAATTAAATTTTATGTTGGAACAAATTGTGGTTTATGTGAAGATGCTAAGATTCAAATTGAATTTTTTAAAGAATCGTACGATCATGAAATAAAAATAGATACTATTAATATTGAAGAAGATGATACATTACTTGAAAAATATATGTTAAGAATTCCTGTTGTTGAATATGATGGACAAGTTCTACAAGAAGGGAATATTGATTTCATCACATTGACAGAGGCATATAATCAAATGAAATAATAGGAAACGCTTTTAACTTGCATTCTCTATATAAGGGGTGTATTATAAAACTGTAAACAGATATTATTTTTTTGACCCGCATGGGACGAAAAACGTCTAACCCAGGTTAGATATTGCCCATCTGTTAATCTTTGAGGAGGCGACTTGTTTATGGAAGATTTACTAAAAGTACAACATAGACTAGTTCCTGATTTGATTGACAAGATGTATCGACGCTTTAATATTTTATCGACAATCGAGAAGAAGCAGCCTATAGGTCGAAGAACGTTGAGTGATGTTATGAATGTCACTGAACGGGTATTGAGAACTGAGATAGAAATTTTAAAACAACAAGATTTAATCAGCGTTCGGTCAACTGGTATGAAATTGACTGAAACAGGCGAGCAAACGCTTGATTCTTTATCACATTATTTAACACTTTATTCTAGTTTTAATCATATTGAAGAAGAAATTTTTAATCGATATGGTGTGAAAGCTCATATAGTGAGAGGTAATTCGGATTTAGATGAGATGGTTAAAGCAGAAATGGGTAATGTTACTGCTGAATTACTAGAACAGTCATTATACGATCATGCTTCAGTATCAGTAACTGGTGGTTCAACAATGGCAAGAGTAAGTGAATCATTACATCCATTAGATAAAGACATTTTGTTCACGCCAGCGCGTGGTGGTTTGGGTGAAAACGTTGTGTTTCAGGCGAATACAATTTGCGCAAGTATGGCAAATCGTACAGGTGGGTCATATAAAGTCTTGTATGTTCCAGACCAAGTGAGTGAAAGTTCATACGAAACTTTGCTGAAAGAACCTGCAGTTATTGAGGTGCTAGATGCAATACGTCGTTCAGATTTTATTATTCACGGTATTGGTGATGCGCTGAAGATGGCGGAAAGAAGGAAGACTTCTGAAGAAGTTTTAAGCCAATTGAAACATCATCATGCTGTCGGAGAAGCTTTTGGTTATTATTTCAATGACAAAGGTGAGGTCGTGCATCGTGTTAAGACAATCGGTTTGCAACTAGAAGACTTAACAACAAAGACAAACATTTTTGCAGTAGCAGGTGGGACATCTAAAGCAGAAGCGATAAAAGCTTATCTTGAGATTGCGCCAAAGAATACAATTCTTATCACTGATGAAGGTGCTGCAAAAGCAATAATCAATTTGGAATAAAAGGTTATTTAACCTTTTTGAAATAAAAAATAAAAAGGAGGCCATCATAATGGCAACTAAAGTAGCAATTAATGGTTTTGGTAGAATAGGTCGTTTAGCATTTAGAAGATTACAAGAAGTTGAAAATATCGAAGTAGTAGCAATCAACGATTTAACAGATGACGCAATGTTAGCTCATTTATTAAAATATGATTCAACACAAGGTCGTTTCAAAGACGAAGTAGAAGTTATCGAAGGCGGATTCCGCGTAAACGGTAGAGAAATCAAAACTTTCGAAAATCCTAACCCTAAAGAATTACCATGGGGCGATTTAGATATCGATGTAGTATTAGAATGTACTGGTTTCTTCGCTGACAAAGACAAAGCTTCAGCTCACATCGAAGCAGGTGCTAAAAAAGTATTAATTTCAGCTCCAGCATCAGGTGACTTAAAAACTATCGTTTATAACGTTAACCATGACGAATTAGACGGATCTGAAGAAATCGTTTCAGGTGCATCTTGTACAACTAACTGTTTAGCTCCAATGGCTAAAGTATTAAATGATGAATTCGGTATCGTTGAAGGTTTAATGATGACAATTCACGCTTACACTGGTGACCAAAATACTTTAGATGCTCCACATGCTAAAGGTGACTTCCGTCGTGCTCGTGCAGCTGCTCAAAACATCGTACCTAACTCAACTGGTGCTGCTAAAGCAATCGGTTTAGTAATCCCAGAATTAAAAGGTAAATTAGATGGATCAGCTCAACGTGTTCCAGTAGCAACTGGTTCAGTAACAGAATTAACAGCTGTATTAGACAAAGAAGTTTCAGTTGAAGAAATCAATGCAGCAATGAAAAATGCTACAAATGATTCATTCGGTTACACTGAAGACGAAATCGTATCTTCTGATATCATTGGTATCACTTACGGTTCATTATTCGATGCAACTCAAACTCGTGTTATGACAGTTGGAGATCGTCAATTAGTTAAAACTGTATCTTGGTATGACAATGAAATGTCTTACACTTCACAATTAGTTCGTACTTTAGAATATTTAGCAGCTCAAGCTAACAAATAATTTAAATAATTGAACTAAATAGGTTATGCTTATGAGTAAGCGGGGAGCACAACGCTTCTCCGCTTATTTTTAATCGTAAAGTATTTTCTATTATCTAGAGGAGGAAGACAAGTCATGGCAAAGAAGAATGTTAAAGACGTAGAATTAAAAGGTAAAAAAGTACTTGTAAGAGCAGATTTTAATGTACCAATGAAAGATGGTGCAATTACAAACGATAACAGAATCGTTCAAGCGCTTCCTACAATAAATTACATTATCGAACAAGGCGGTAAAGTTATTTTATTCTCACATTTAGGTAAAGTGAAAACTGAAGAAGATAAACAAGGATTGTCACTTAAACCAGTAGCAGAACGCTTAAGTGAATTATTAAATAAAGAAGTAACATTCGTACCAGAAACTCGTGGTGAAGCGTTAGAAAGCGCAATCGACGGATTATCTGAAGGCGATGTATTAGTATTTGAAAATACACGTTTTGAAGATGTTGATGGTAAAAAAGAATCTAAAAATGATCCTGAATTAGGTGAATACTGGGCTTCATTAGGTGATGTATTTATCAATGATGCATTCGGTACAGCTCACCGTGAACATGCGTCTAACGTAGGTATTGCATCTAGTATTGAAACAGCATCAGGTTTCTTAATGGATAAAGAAATTAAATTTATCGGTGGCGTTGTAAGTGAACCAGAACGTCCTTTAGTAGCAATTTTAGGTGGCGCGAAAGTGTCTGATAAAATTGGTGTTATCGAAAACTTATTAACAATTGCTGATAAAGTTATCATCGGTGGAGGAATGGCATATACATTCTTCAAAGCACAAGGTAAAGAAATCGGCTTATCACTTCTTGAAGAAGACAAAGTAGATTTTGCTAAAGATTTACTTGAACGTGCTGGCGATAAAATTATTTTACCGGTTGATTGTAAAGTAGCTAAAGAATTTTCAAATGACGCTGAAATTACAGTTGTTTCTGCTGATGAAATTCCTACTGATCAAGAATCAATGGATATCGGTCCTAAATCAGTTGAAGTATTTAGTGAAGCTCTACAAGGTTCAAATACAGTTGTTTGGAATGGTCCAATGGGCGTATTCGAATTTAGTAACTTTGCACAAGGTACAATTGGCGTATGTAAAGCAATCGCTAATTTAAAAGATGCTACAACAATTATCGGTGGTGGAGATTCAGCTGCAGCAGCGATGGACTTAGGATTTGCTGATGATTTCACACACATTTCTACAGGTGGCGGAGCTTCTCTAGAATATCTAGAAGGTAAAGCATTACCAGGTATCGAAGCAATTTCTGAAAAATAATCATAAAAGGAGTTTATATATCATGAGAAAACCAATTATCGCAGGTAACTGGAAAATGAATAAAACAGTTCAAGAAGCAAAAGACTTTGTTAATGAACTTCCAGCATTACCAGATACTAATGAGGTAGATTCAGTAATTTGTGCACCAACTTTACAATTAGATGCACTTGTTAACTTAACTAAAGAAGGCGTGGCACAAGGCTTACAAATTGGTGCGCAAAATGCATACTTTGAAGATAATGGTGCTTTCACTGGTGAAACATCTCCAGCAGCACTTGAAGATTTAGGTGTTAAGTATGTCGTTTTAGGACATTCTGAACGTCGTGAATACTTCCACGAAACTGACGAAGATGTTAATAAAAAAGCATTAGCTGTATTTTCTCATAATATGACACCAATTATTTGTGTTGGTGAAACATTAGAAGAAAGAGAAGCAGGTAAAGCTGAATCAGTAGTTGGTGGTCAAGTTGAAGCAGCACTTAAAGATTTCACAGAAGATCAAGTTAAAGCGACAGTAATCGCTTATGAACCTATCTGGGCAATTGGTACTGGTAAATCTTCAACTTCTGAAGATGCTAACCAAATGTGTGCACACGTACGTAACGTTGTTGCAGGTGCTTTCTCTCAAGAAGCTGCTGATGCTTTACGTGTACAATACGGTGGTAGTGTTAAACCAGAAAACATTAAAGAATATATGGCTCAATCAGATATCGACGGCGCATTAGTTGGCGGCGCTTCATTAAAAGTTGATTCATTCGTAGCATTATTAGAAGGTGCTAAATAATGGCTAAACAACCAACAGCACTTATCATTCTTGATGGTTTTGCTAATCGTGAAGAAGAGCATGGTAATGCGGTAAAACAAGCCAACAAACCAAATTTTGATAGATATTACAACAAATATCCACATAACGAATTATCAGCATGTGGGTTAGATGTAGGTCTACCAGAAGGTCAAATGGGTAACTCTGAAGTAGGTCACTTAAACATTGGTGCAGGAAGAATTGTTTATCAAAGTTTAACTAGAATCAATAAATCAATTGAAGATGGCGATTTCTTTAAAATTGACGCACTTAAACAAGCAATGGATCACGTTGTAAAAAATGATTCAACGCTACATTTAATGGGACTTTTATCAGATGGTGGTGTTCACAGTCACTACAAACATCTATTTGCACTATTAGAATTAGCCAAAAAACAAGGTGTTAAAAAAGTTTATGTTCACGGATTCTTAGACGGACGTGACGTTGATCAAAAATCAGCACTTAAATATATTGAAGAAACTGAAAATAAATTTAAAGAGCTAGGTATTGGTCAATTCGCTTCTATTTCTGGTCGTTATTACGCTATGGATAGAGATAAACGTTGGGATCGTGAAGAAAAAGCTTATGATGCAATGTCTAATGGCGTTGGACCTGTATATGCAACTGCAGTTGAAGGTGTAGAAGCTAATTATCAAGAAGGTCTAACAGATGAGTTTGTTGTTCCATTTATCGTTAAAGACGAAGAAAAAGGTGTAGAAAATACTGGCGTAAATAGCCATGACGCTATGATATTCTTTAACTTCCGTCCAGATAGAGCGGCACAACTTAGCCAAGTATATACAAATGAAAAATTTGAAGGTTTTGAAATTAAACGTAAACTAGAAGATTTATTCTTTGTTACTTTTACAAACTATAGTGATGATGTTATTGCCGAAGTTGCTTTCAAACCAGTTGATATCAAAAATACAATCGGTGAAGTAGCTGAGAAAAATAATTTAAATCAATTAAGAATTGCTGAAACAGAAAAATTCCCTCATGTTACTTATTTCATGAGTGGTGGTAATCATGCAGAGTTTAAAGGTGAAAGAAGAGTATTAATCGATTCACCAAAAGTTGCAACATACGACTTGAAACCTGAAATGAGTGCATATGAAGTAAAAGATGCTTTAATCAGTGAGTTAGATAAAGGTGATTTAGATTTAATTATCTTAAACTTTGCGAACCCTGATATGGTTGGTCATAGTGGTATGCTTGAACCAACAATTAAAGCAATTGAAGCAGTAGATGAATGTTTAGGTGAAGTTGTTGATAAAATTTTATCAATGAATGGTACAGCTATCATTACAGCAGACCATGGTAACTCTGATGAAGTGTTAACAGATAACGAATCACCTATGACAACTCATACAACAAACCCAGTTCCTGTTATTGTGACAAAAGAAGGGGTAGAAGTAAGAAGTGGAGGTCGCTTAGCAGACTTAGCACCTACACTTATAGACTTACTTGGAGTAGAAAAACCAGAAGATATGACTGGTGAATCATTAATTAAATAATAAATTATAAATTTATAAAGGAGTTTTAATTATGCCAATTATTACAGATATTTATGCACGCGAAGTATTAGACTCTCGTGGTAATCCAACAGTAGAAGTAGAAGTATTAACTGAAAGCGGTGCTTTTGGTAGAGCTTTAGTACCATCAGGTGCTTCAACAGGTGAATATGAAGCAGTAGAATTACGTGACGGAGACAAAGACCGTTACTTAGGTAAAGGTGTTCTTAAAGCTGTAGAAAACGTTAACGAAATCATTGCACCTGAAATCATTGAAGGTGAATTCTCAGTATTAGAACAAGTTTCTATCGACAAATTAATGATCGCTTTAGACGGTACACCAAACAAAGCTAAATTAGGTGCTAATGCTATCTTAGGTGTTTCTATCGCAGTAGCTCGTGCTGCAGCTGACTTCTTAGGTCAACCATTATACAAATATCTTGGTGGATTCAACGGTGTTCAATTACCAGTACCAATGATGAACATTGTTAACGGTGGTTCTCACTCAGATGCACCAATCGCATTCCAAGAGTTCATGATCTTACCAGTAGGTGCTGAATCATTCAAAGAAGCTTTACGTTGGGGAGCAGAAATCTTCCATAACTTAGCTAAAATCTTAAAATCTCGTGGTTTAGTTACTGCAGTAGGTGACGAAGGTGGTTTCGCTCCTAAATTTGAAGGTACTGAAGACGGTGTTGAAACAATTTTAGAAGCAATCAAAGCAGTTGGTTTAGAACCAGGTAAAGATGTATTCTTAGGATTCGACTGTGCTGCATCCGAATTCTACGAAAACGGCGTATATGATTATGCTAAATTCGAAGGTGAAAATGGTGCTAAACGTTCTTCTGAAGAACAAGTAGACTTCCTTGAAGAATTAGTAAACAAATACCCAATCATCACTATCGAAGATGGTATGGATGAAAACGACTGGGACGGCTGGAAACTTCTTACTGACCGTATCGGCGACCGCGTACAATTAGTAGGTGACGATTTATTCGTAACAAACACTGAAAAATTATCTGAAGGTATCGAAAAAGGTATCGGTAACTCAATCTTAATCAAAGTTAACCAAATCGGTACATTAACAGAAACATTCGAAGCAATCGAAATGGCTCAAAAAGCTGGTTACACTGCAGTTGTATCACACCGTTCAGGTGAAACAGAAGATACTACAATCTCTGATATCGCAGTAGCAACTAATGCTGGCCAAATCAAAACAGGTTCATTATCAAGAACTGACCGTATTGCTAAATACAACCAATTATTACGTATCGAAGATGAATTATTCGAAACAGGTAAATTCGAAGGAATCAAAGCTTTCTATAACTTATCAAAATAATTGAGCATATAAATAAAAATGGTTCACATAAAGCCCAAAAGATGTCGTCACATCTTTTGGGCTTTTTATAGTTGTTATAGAAATTTTGGTAGGTGAAGTAGGGAGGTGTTTGGTGGAGAAAATGGCTTGTTAAGGCTGGATTGGTCGGAGCGGTTGGGGGAGTATCGGAGTGGAGTATTGGGAGATGTGAGTTAAAGAGGCAATAAACTCACAAGATTGAAGAAGATGTGAGTTAAAGAGGTAATAAACTCACAAGATTAGAAAAGATGTGAGTTAAATGTAAATGTCAATGTAAAAATGTACATAATTGATTGTTTGGGAGTGTAAAATAAACTGTGTAAGTAGAGAACGTACGACTCTACTTCACAGTTTATTTTTGGTTCTGTTGCAAAGTAAAAAAATATAGCTAACCACTAATTTATCATGTCAGTGTTCGCTTAACTTGCTAGCATGATGCTAATTTCGTGGC